>CADFRV010000252.1 GCA_902836725.1 Muribaculaceae bacterium | reverse complement strand
AAGAAACAACTCTTTCAGGCATTATCATCCCCGATTCAGCCAAGGAAAAACCCCTCCGCGGCACAGTGCTTGCCACCGGCGACGGCACCAAAGATGAACAGATGGTAGTGAAAGAGGGTGACCAGGTGCTTTACGGCAAATATGCCGGTACCGAAATCGAATTCGAGGGTGAGAAATATCTCATCATGCGTCAGAGCGATATACTGGCAATTCTGAAATAATCAGCAATTGAACTATCAATCTTAAAAAACGACTGAAATGGCTAAAGAAATAAAATTCGATATCAAGGCTCGCGAAGAGCTTAAAAAAGGTGTTGACGCCCTGGCAGACGCCGTGAAAGTAACCCTCGGCCCGAAGGGACGCAATGTAATCATCGAAAAGAAATTCGGTGCTCCCCACATCACCAAGGACGGTGTGTCGGTGGCACGCGAGATAGAACTGGAGGATGCATTCCAGAACATGGGCGCCCAGCTCGTGAAAGAGGTGGCATCAAAAACAGGCGACGACGCCGGTGACGGAACAACCACCGCAACAGTACTGGCCCAGGCTATCATCACCCACGGCCTCAAGAACGTGGCAGCCGGCGCCAACCCCATGGATATCAAACGTGGTATCGACAAGGCTGTGGCAGCTGTAGTGGAGGGTATCCACGCACAGAGCGAAGAGGTAGGCGACGACTTCAAGAAGATCGAAGATGTGGCCCGTATCTCAGCCAACAACGACGAAGCTATCGGCTCACTCATTGCCGAGGCCATGAAGAAAGTAAAGAAAGAGGGCGTGATCACTGTAGACGAGGCCAAAGGCACCGAGACTACAGTGGATATCGTGGAAGGCATGCAGTTTGACCGCGGCTATATCTCTCCCTATTTCGTGACAGACACCGAAAAGATGCTCTGCACAATGGACAGCCCGTTCATCCTGCTTTATGACAAGAAGATCTCCAATCTCAAGGATATGCTTCCCATCCTCGAGGCTACCGCACAGAGCGGCCGCGGCCTGCTTATCATAGCCGAGGATGTGGATCAGGAAGCTCTCGCCACACTGGTGGTGAACCGCCTGCGCGGCTCGCTGAAAGTGTGCGCCGTGAAGGCTCCCGGTTTCGGCGACCGCCGCAAAGAGATGCTCGAGGATATCGCCATCCTCACCGGCGGCACTGTAATCAGCGAGGAGAAGGGCATGAAACTGGAGGGCGCTACCCCCGACATGCTCGGCACGGCTGAGAAGATCACCGTAAACAAGGAGACAACCACCATTGTGAACGGTGCCGGCAACAAGGATGCTATCGCAGCCCGCATAGCCCAGATCCGCGCCCAGATCGAGACCACAAAGAGCGACTATGACCGCGAGAAACTGCAGGAACGTCTGGCCAAGATGGCAGGCGGTGTGGCAGTACTCCATATCGGCGCTCCCTCTGAAGTGGAAATGAAAGAGAAGAAAGACCGCGTGGACGACGCCCTGTCGGCTACCCGCGCAGCTATCGCCGAAGGTATCGTTCCCGGCGGCGGCGTGGCTTACATCCGCGCGATGAAAAACGCAGAAGGCCTCAAGGGTGCAAACGAAGACGAGACCACAGGTATACATATCGTGCTCCGCGCCATCGAAGAGCCGCTTCGCCAGATCGTGGCAAACGCCGGCGTTGAGGGTGCCGTAGTTGTACAGCGTGTGAAAGACGGCAACGCAGACTTCGGTTACAATGCCCGCACTGGCGTGTATGAGAACCTTATGGCAGCCGGCGTAATCGATCCGGCAAAGGTTACCCGTGTGGCTCTTGAGAACGCCGCTTCTATCGCAGGCATGTTCCTCACCACAGAATGCGTAATCGCCGACAAGAAGGAGGAGAATCCCGCTCCCGCAGCTCCTGCCGGAATGGGTGGCATGGGCGGCATGATGTAAAATCTGACGTCACCGACGACATATAATATATATGTGATCAACGGCGGCATGCACGGTAAATTCCGGCATGCCGCCGTTGTCGGTTTATATCACCGTAATCAAAGAGAAGAGAGTATAAGCGAGTTGGCCCGGTCAACAACAGAGTTCTGGAGAGATGCGAGATATATCTGTGTGGTCGCTTCCGAGTCATGTCCCATCCCCTCGCATATCACACTTACAGGTATCCCCTTCGACTTCGCTGCCGACGCCCATGTATGGCGGGCGACATACATGGTGAGAGGTGCCGTGAGGCCGACCATGCATGCGATCTTTTTAAGGTTATGGTTGATTACATATCCCCGGTTACGGTAAACGTTGCGCTCGTTGACCTTTTGGCGCGTGATAATCGGCAGGAGGTACTGGGTGGTATTTGAAGGGTATTTGTCAAGGATCGCCTGCATTTCTCGGGTCCATTTTATTGTAAGCTGCTGGCCGGTCTTTCTGCGTCGGTATACTACATATCCGTTGCGCATGTTGGCCTTGCGCAGAAACGCCATATCCACAAAGCTCATTCCACGAAGATAGAAACTGAGGATAAACATATCGCGCGCATAGTCGAGTGCCGGTATCAATGAGAGATCAAGCGACTTGATCTTTTTCACTACGTGCAATGGCAAAGCACGTTTGACGGTTTTTTCAACTCCAGTATATACATGCCGAAAGGGGCTGTGACCGTTTATAAGGCCATTTTCCACAGCACGGTTGTATGCCGCACGGAGTATGCGCATGTAAAACGAAATAGAGTTGGGCGTAAGTCCTTTCCCTTTGAGAAACGCCTCGTATGCCTCCATTACATCGGAAGTGATGCAATCAAGCATAATGTCTTCACCGTGGCGGAACTGACTGAAACTGTTCAATGCAGAGGTGTATGTTTCGGAGGTTCTTATTTTACCGTTCTGTTTCTGTTTGATGACAATGGATTTCATGAAATTGAACAGAGAGCCTTCCTCCATATAATCGTTGAACCCGTCGACCACATCCATTGCCGTGTAAGCCACTCCCCTCTCTTCAAGCCTGTCGATAATGCGGTTGATCCGGTCGATGTCGCGCCGAATAGCCTCGCGGACATATGATATATATGAAATCCTGAGAGGAGATGAATCGCGTGTGGCTCTCAGAATATTACCGTTCCATTCTGAAGAATTGATATGATAATCGGTAGAGAGGCGCCTTACATGGCGTTTGTGTACGATCTGGTAATAGATAGTCCCACAGCTCCCGTCGGTAGCCGATGGGCGAAACTTTATCCTTATTGATGCCATTGAGATAGTAACAGTTCTAAATTATTTTAAAGAATTTAATGCTCCTAAAGATACGTTTCCTAAAGATATGAACATATCAACCGGCAGATAAAAAAATGCATGCGGCATAATGTGTGTGTCGCCGATCACATTAAAATTATGATGATAAGAAACAGGCAGAGCGGCTAAAAATCGGAGAACGCCAACTCAAATTTAAATTCAGAACCAAATT
>CADFRV010000251.1 GCA_902836725.1 Muribaculaceae bacterium | reverse complement strand
CAAGTCGGAGTACGGCATGTCCGTATACCCGCAGTTCCCCGGATATGACGAGCGTTATTTCCGCACTATCGTGAACGATGCCGGCGAACGCCTGAAAGTACACAAGATCGACTATTGAGAAGCCCCCGGCGGCTCAGACAGAAAGCCATAAACCAAAGAATATGAGCAGAACAGAAAGCGAGCTTGAAGGTGACACCCTGTTGGGTGACACCCATACCCGCTACCCCGACCAATATGCGCCCGAGGTGCTTGAGACATTCAAGAACAAGCACCCGGAAAACGAATATCTCGTGACATTCAACTGCCCCGAGTTCACATCGCTCTGCCCGAAAACCGGACAGCCCGATTTCGCCAGAATCGTCATACAGTACATCCCGCGTGAGGATATGGTGGAGAGCAAGAGCCTGAAACTCTACCTGTTTTCGTTTCGCAACCACGGCGATTTCCACGAGGACTGCGTGAACATAATAATGAAAGACCTCGTAAGGCTGATGAACCCGCGCTATTTGGAAGTAAAAGGGTTCTTCACCCCGCGCGGCGGCATAGCCATCCACCCCTTCGCGAACTATGCCGACGACGAGCACCGCGAGCTTGCGGCCTCGCGCATGGCGGCAGCCATGAGTGCAAACGTCTGATCTCACTGCCACAATCCAATCCCTGCCTCAAAAATGGAAACAGTACACCACCTGCACCAGAATGCCGAGTGCCTCCCTCCGAAAGAGGAACAGGTGCTCACCGTGCGCGACCAGATACAGTATCCCTCCGGAAGCCATGCGCTGATAGTGCTGTCCGGCGGCATGGACTCCACCACCATGCTCTATGAATACCGCTCACAGATAGCCCTTGCCGTGACATTCATATATGGCTCCAACCATAACGACCGTGAGGCCGCCTGCGCCGCATGGCACTGCAGGAATCTCGGCATAGAGCATTTGGTCATCCCCCTGTCGTTCATGGGGGAATACTTCAAAAGCTCACTCCTCAGCGGCGCCGACGCCATACCCGACGGCCATTACGACGACGCAAACATGCGCTCCACCGTGGTGCCTTTCCGCAACGGCATAATGCTGGCTGTGGCAGCCGGACTTGCCGAAAGCCGCGGCCTCGACACGATAATGCTCGCCAACCACAGCGGCGACCACGCCATCTATCCCGACTGCCGCCCCGCCTTCGTGGAGGCTATGGGGAAAGCCATCGGCGCCGGCACTTACGACGACATCAGGCTCTTCTGCCCTTACACCGGCCTGACCAAAGGGGAGATCGTGCGCCGCGGAGTGGAACTCGGTGTGGATTACCACCGCACATACTCCTGCTACAAGGGGGGCGAGAAGCACTGCGGCACATGCGGCACATGCACCGAACGCCATGAGGCCCTCGCCTTCGCCGGCCTTGATCCCCGGGAGTTCGACTGACCCCTCCCGGCACCATCCCCTCTCAACGTCTCCACAAACGGCAAAAACGCAAAATATCAGTTGTCTTGGGCATAGTTTATAAAAAATTACTACCTTTGTAAGATAAACTATACCTGCGTATTTCCAGAGAGATGCAGGCATTAGCCTCCATTACATACTGGGAAAGCCCACCACAGATCATTTAAGGCTATGAGAGTCAAGATACATCGCGAAGGTACACACATATTGATACTGTTCATGGCGGCATTGTTGCTCATCAACATACCGCTGTGGCTGTTTCTCCGCGACCTCATATGGATACCGGTCATAATCAGTCTCGCATCCGCGGTCTTCTATCTGCTTCTGGTGAACTTCTACCGTTCCCCCCGCAGACAGTTCGAGGGTAACCCCTGCAACGCGGTGGTAGCCTCGGCAGACGGGCGCGTGGTAGCCCTGGAAGAGGTGTATGAGCCTGAATACTTGAAATGCCGCTGCATACAGCTGTCGGTATTCATGAGCCCCACAAACGTGCATGCCAACTGGTTCCCTGTAAACGGAGAGGTGATCTATGCCAAACACCATCCGGGGCGCTTCATGGCGGCATACCTGCCGAAATCAAGCACCGAGAACGAGCGGAGCACAGTGGTGATACGCACCCCTGAAGGGCAGCTCGTGCTCATGCGCCAGGTAGCCGGTGCCATGGCACGCCGCATAGTCACCTATGCCGAGCCGGGCGACGAAGCCTCCATCGAGGACCACATGGGATTTATCAAACTCGGCTCGCGTGTAGACCTTTACCTCCCACTCGGCACAGACATATATGTATCTATCGGAGAACCCACCGTCGGTGGCATCACACAGGTAGGGTTGCTGCACCCCGAGGATAAAACCCGACAAAAACAGGAGAACGCCACGTCGGCCGCAGCGAAATAATACAGCCGGCGCACTATTCCCCATACACTTAGCAAAGAGACAAATGTTCCGTCGCATCATAACATCCGTACCCAATTTCCTGACCTGCTGCAACCTGCTTTCAGGGTGCCTGGCCTGCATCTGCGCCTTTTCTTTCGACAATCCCATGATCTGGGGACTTACCGGCAGACAACTGGCATGGATCATGGTGGGTATGGCAGCCGTCTTCGATTTCTTCGACGGAGCGGCAGCACGTCTGCTGCATGCTCCCTCCCCCCTTGGCAAAGAGCTTGACTCGCTTGCCGACCTGGTGAGTTTCGGTGTAGCCCCGTCGCTGCTTCTGTATAATATACTCCAGGTGTGGACCGGCTCATGGTGGGTACCTTTCGTAGCACTGTTCATACCGGCCATGGGCGCCCTCCGTCTGGCCAAATTCAACCTTGACGAGAGCCAGGCCACGGAATTCAAAGGGCTCCCCATCCCGGCTAACGCCATATTCTGGATCGGCGCCACCGCATGGATGCAGAGCCACGGCCTCGAATGGATGCATGCCCATGTGTATTGGGGGAACCTCATCGTGAGTGCCGTCATAATCACCGTAGCGCTCCTCATGGTATCGAACATGCGCATGTTCTCCCTCAAGCTCAAGAACTTCCGCATCGGCGACAACTTCATGCGCTACCTCCTTATAATCGGAGCCGCCATCTTCGTGGGCGCCACCGGCGTGGAAGGATTCGCCTATACCATCATCATGTATTTCGTGCTTTCGGCATGCAATATTTCCATCGAGAAAAAATCGGCGAAATAATCCCTTGAAAACCGAGAGGGCACACCACAAGCAGCCGTGATGGCTCCGAAAAACGGATTTAAATCTTTTTAACCGGTTAAAGAATATTGCCGACGCCCCACAAGGCGTTATTCAGTAGGGCCATGAGGCTCCCTTGAATTACAAACAGACTGTTTCAATATGGGATATCTCCTTTTATTTCTGCTCCTTATGGCACTATGGTGGGTAGTGAAGCCATTCGTGCGCATTTACAGAAATGTGCGCCGTGCCCAACGGGGAGAGTGGATTGACCTGAACGACCTATTCGGTACTCCCGGCGCACAACGCCAGGAGAGCCCCCGTGAAAGCCGGCGCAA
>CADFRV010000250.1 GCA_902836725.1 Muribaculaceae bacterium | reverse complement strand
GATACGGGGCTTAAATTTTACACGCCACCTCCGGCGGCTCGCTGTGACAACCTCATGTTGATGAAAAAGTATGGTATATTGAAGATAGATTGTTGTATTCCGGTTTTAACGGACAGCAATAATTATATGCTTCTTATCGATTTCAGGATGTTCCTTATAGACCGACCGTCATTTATAGACTACAGTTATTTTGCGGGTTCTGTCGCAGGAGCTTTCCGGCACAGTTACTGTAGTGCAGCGTGAGGCTGCGTCGTATACAGCGGGCACAGTCTTTCCGTCGACCTTCGCTTTCCCCTCAGCCGGTTCATCGGTATTGAATATCCTCAGTTCATATGAGCGTGCGGCCGGCAGACGCTCTGCATTGCCCTTGCGTGCGCCTATGGTATATGTGCCTTTCCCATTCTTGAATTTCTGGGATATTTTTGTAAAGGCATATGCGCTGTCATAGTCGTTGGAGTCGCCGGAGTCCTCGTAAAGCGCGGTTTCCCCGTCGCGTCCCGACACTATGTTCACTATAAGGCGTCCGGGGCGTTCGGTGGTACTCTTCACTTCGGGAGGATTGTTGACTATTATCGAGCCTTCGCGATAGAAATACGGGATCTGGCTGAGGGTGAAATCAAGTTCCCTGACACCATTCCCTTCTATCATCCTGTTATGCGCCACAGACCACCAGTTGCCTTCCGGAAACCAGATTTTCTTCCTGCTGACCCCGTTTACAGAAGGCTCAACCACAGGTGCCACCAGTATGTCGTCGCCGAAGAAATACTCCCCTTCGTTGTCATAAGCCTCCTGCTGCCCGGGATATTCATAATACAACGGACGGCATATGCCGATGCCGGTATCGTAGTTTTTCCGCGCCATTGTATAAAGATACGGGAAGATGGCATAGCGCAGTTTCACAGCCTCGTTCATCAAGGGGAAATTATCATACGTCCAGATAAGACGGTTGATATATGTCCCTTTGGTGGCATGAGTGCGGAAAATCGGAGTGAACACACCAAACTGGATCCATCGCAGCAACAGCTCGGGATCATTCACATCCTGCTGATGGTCAGACTGGTGTCCTCCCAGGTCGTGCCCCCAGTAACCGTAACCTACATTCGAGGCTGTGGATGTAAAATATGGCAGGAAAGCCAACGTAGGATAATTGATGAACGTATCGCCGGAAAATCCGATCTGATAACGGTGACTGCCGAGACCTCCCCAACGATGGAATATAAGCGGACGGCGGTCAGGACGGTTGTTTTTCATTTCATTGAAAAACACATGGTTGCACCAGAAAGTCTCCCCGAGACCATCAACGTAGGGGCTGGTGAGATACTGCTGCCAGTCGAGCCACCAGAAGTCCACGCCCTGTTTCTCGAGCGGGCGTATGATGTTCTTGAAGAAGGCCTTGGCAAAACGTTTGTCTTCAAGATTCCAGGCAATCGCCTCGTTTTTGGAGGGATCCATACCCAGATCCAGGGCCATTGCCCGGTAGCAGTCCTCATGGGGCGCCACACCGTCGGCGGGATGGAGGTTCAGGGATATGTGGAGATTGTTGTCGTGGATATCTTTCAGCAGGGCGTCGGGATCGGGAATGAGCTTGGTATTCCACGACCATCCGGTCCACCCGCCGCGACCGTCTGACACACCTTGCTCGCCGTTCCAGTGCCAGTCCATGTCGAGTATCATCACATCTGCATTGATATCATTGTCTTTCAGGGATTTCATGATGTTCCGAAAATCGTCGGCGGTATAGTTCTCATATTTGCTGTACCAGTAGCCGAAGACATAATCGGGAGGGAGCGGGGTCTTGCCGGCTATCAGCGTGAAGTCCTTGAGTGCGCGTTTGTAGTCATGGCCATAACCCATAAAATAAAGATCAAGTGCGTTGGGATCGGCACGTCGGGCAACCCAGTCGATCCCGTCGGTATCCGGAGCGAATGCCAGTGAACGGCTTCCGTCGGGGCGTGTAACCGATGGTGAATCGTCTATCACGGCCCAACCGGAGCGGGAGACCACACCCTCCTCGAGGCGGTCGCGGAAGGCGTCGCCGTTGTTATTGTCGAGCGTCCGGTATGTGCCGCGCAGATTCCGGGGATCTTTCATTCCGGGATACCATATTACCGGTTTCCGTCCGAGCGACATAGTGACTGTGAGGTTTTCGGGAGAGGCCGGCTCGCACTTGGGGTTGGTGCCCTTCCTATATCTGAGCGAAAGTTTGTCTGTGCTGATTGTCAGAAACTCGCCATCGTCAGACTTGGAGAATTTCGGCACAGGCAGCTGACGGTTTATTACAGTGAATGTAGCCTGGTCCTCGAACTTCCCCTCGGGGCTGTATTCTATGCGGATCATTTCCGGTGTAAGCACTGTAAAACGCGCGTTGCCTTCCATGATGGTAGCCTTTTTCTGTGCTACAGGATTGTGGGCGCCACATCCGAGAATGGAAACTCCGGCAAGGAGCATCATGCACAGTAGTTTTTTCATAGATAATCTGTTCATCATTGGTAAAATAACATGGTTAAAGCCTTGTTTAAGGAATTGTATCGTCATATAAAAACCGCGCACCGGATATCCCGGGTTCTGTGCGCAGTATTAATGTGTAAGTCAGGTTTATAATAATATCGGTATGAATGCCACATGGCATTCATACCGATATTATTATCGCCGGAAATTCCTGACTGTTTATTCAGGATTTCTTACGCAGGTTCGATCAGAGTTTGGGACCGGCGGCTACAAGTGCCTTGCCAGCCTCGTTGTTCTCATATTTCTTGAAGTTCTTGATGAAGCGTGCAGCCAGATCCTCTGCTTTCTTTGTCCAATCCTCGGGATTTGCGTATGTGTCGCGAGGGTCGAGGATTTTGGGATCCACGCCGGGAAGCTCTGTGGGGATCTCGAAGTCGAAGATGGGGAGTTTCTTTGTGGGAGCCTTGAGGATTGAGCCGTCAAGGATGTCGTCGATGATACCGCGTGTATCTTTGATAGAGATACGTTTGCCTGTGCCGTTCCAGCCTGTGTTCACCAGATATGCCTTGGCACCGCTCTTCTCCATACGTTTAACGAGCTCTTCGGCATATTTTGTGGGGTGGAGTTCGAGGAACGCCTGGCCGAAGCAAGCAGAGAAAGTAGGAGTAGGCTCGGTGATGCCGCGCTCTGTACCGGCGAGTTTGGCGGTGAAGCCGCTCAGGAAGTAGTACTTGGTCTGCTCGGGGGTAAGGATAGATACGGGAGGAAGCACGCCGAATGCGTCAGCTGACAGGAAGATCACATTCTGTGCGGCGGGACCTGCAGAGATAGGCTCTACGATGCTCTCGATGTGGTTGATCGGGTAGCTTACGCGGGTGTTCTCTGTAACGCTCTTGTCCTTGAAGTCGATCTTGCCTTCTGCGTCAACGGTTACGTTTTCGAGAAGTGCGTCGCGACGGATAGCGTTGTAGATGTCGGGCTCGCTCTCCTTGTCGAGGTTGATAACC
>CADFRV010000249.1 GCA_902836725.1 Muribaculaceae bacterium | reverse complement strand
TTCTGGAGGATGCAATGAAACTCATCCCCAAGGTGCGCCGCGACGCAGGTCTTGTGCCTCTGGTAACCCCTACTTCTCAGATTGTTGGCGCACAGGCCGTAAACCTCGCCATCGACCGCAAGAAAGGCAATCCCGACTATACCAATACGTCCAACCAGTTCATCTCGCTCGTAAAGGGCGAATACGGTCATACCCCGGCTCCTATCGATCCCGCTTTCCGCGAGAAGATCACCGGCGATCCCGTAGAACGCGCATACGACGTATCGAAATACAAGAAACCCGAAATACCCGTAGTTCCCGAGTTCGGCGGCGTGAAACTCGCCACCAATATCGAGGAGGAACTGCTTATGGAACTTCTTCCCAACGTTGCCAACAAGTTCCTGCGCAACCGCCGCGCCGAGGAGTATGCAGCCAAGCAGCCTAAGGAAGAGCCGAAAGCCGCCGCAGCTGCTGAAACTTCAGCCGCCGCAGCCGAACCTATCACAGGCGAGGTGTTCCGTGCTCCTATGGGTGGCCGCATCGTGGAAATCAATGTGAAGGCCGGTGACAAGGTCAAGAAAGGCCAGAAGATGATGGTCTATGAGGCCATGAAGATGGAGAACGACCTTGAGGCAGATCGCGATCTCACCGTAAAACGTGTATTCGTGACACTCGACGAAGTTGTCGGTACCGACGCTCCTCTTATCGAATTTGAATAAGATTACCATTTGAATACATAAGGCCGGACGGCACAGGGATTCCCCCTCGCCGTCCGGCTTTATTTTTCCACTCTTCTCTCCATCCGCCTCCCGGAATTGTCCCCGCCTCTCCATGTAGATGGAGGGGAAAGGAACAATCCGGGATAGGATGGGGAGCGGGGAAACAATCACAGGAAAGGAAGGGAATTTGCGGCGGATTGATGAAAAAAGATTAAATTTGCAGACTGTAAATAACGCGTGTTTTGCCTCTAAGGGGAGGAAAGATGTGTATTGCCAAGGTATCCAATAGGTTATGGCTCCCCATAGAGAGTTTTCAATAGTTACTTAAGGCGGCTGAGGGATGGCCGCATGGTGCCTGTCGCGATTGTCGGCGGGGGGAGTGCCATGGGGTATCCCGGATGTGCGGCTTATATGAATTGCGTCAATGTTTAGTTTTGTCAAATGGATGCCGGCAGGGGTTGTATTGGCTTGTGCGGCATGCGGATGTCAGGATGCGTCGGCACAGCGTGTGTCCCTGAAAACCAATACTCTCGACTGGGCAATAATGTCGCCGAACATGGCTCTGGAGGCCCGTCTTAGCCGACGGGTGTCCCTGCAGCTTGGTGTGGCGGTGAATCCGTTCAAATTTTCCGTTTTCGATGCGCGGCTTTCACACTATCGTGTGGAGCCGGAACTGCGCTATTGGTTCAACAGGCCGATGGCACGCCATTTCATGGCACTGTCGGCCACTGCCGCCGGTTTCAATCTGCGTTACCGCGACCACCGTTTTGTGGGTGACGCCGTGGGAGCCGGCATCTCCTACGGCTACGCCCTTGTGCTGAGCGACCACTGGAACATGGAAGCGGAAATTGGCGTCGGACTCGCCCATGTCAAGGCTTACGACTACAAGGGTGAGGAGCGCCCCGTGAGTAAGAACTTCTCGAAAGCGGTGCCTGTGCCGATAAGGGCGGCGCTGTCGTTCGCCTATATATTCAGATGACGCTCAACGTTTGATTTTTCTGTTATGACGGTTAAGAAATTTTGTTTGACGCTGGCGGCGACCACTGCTGTGCTGCTGCCGTGGTGGGGGAGTGCGTCACTGGAGGCGCGTACCATAAATGTCAGGGGAAAGGTGGTGCGCCAGGGCACACATGAGCCGCTCGAAGGGGTGACAATACGCAATGCCGAGACTGACCGGCTTGTAGGCACCACCAACATGGAGGGGCAGTTCACTGTGGCGGCCGACGATGCAGGATCGCTGCTCTTTTCGGTGCTCGGAAGCGAGGACCTGACGGTGCCGGTGGAGGGACGCCTTGACATGACAGTGGCTCTTTTCCCGAAGGCCCACGAGCTTGAGGAGGTGACGGTGGTGGCAAAAGGCCTGTCGGACGCACTGGTGATAGAGCCTGCCGAACTGGATGTGAAAGGTAACTACATCTATCTGAAAAAGCATGTGAAGATACCCCACAGGCTGTTCTCGTCGAGTGTGCGCATGATCATACAGCCTACGATCTACAATGTCACCACCCGTCATCTGTCGTATCTGAAGCCGGTGGTGTTCGACGGCAAACGTTACGACATAACGCAACGGCGCATGTATGACTGGGAAGGTGAGCTTGACCCGCTTGATTCGTGCCGCACGGTGAAGCATACGGGGCGCCGCACCGACGACGTGGTGCTTATCTCTGACTCGCTTTATGTGAAGAACCCCAAGGACGATTTCATGTGTGTGGTGATGTCGTCGATGGAGAACTACAACCGCATCGTATATGCCGACACGTTCATGATAGCGCGCGGCACGGTGAACCCGCTCCGTTTTCTGAACTATTCGCTCAAGGGATATGAGATGACAGACGAGCGTTATCTGCCGCAGCCCGAAGTGCATCTGCGCGATACGGAGGGTGACATGAACCTCTCCTTCGAGGTGGGAAAGACGCAGCTCGACATGACCCTCGGCGACAACGCCGCAGAGATAGAGGCGCTGCTCGGGGAGTTCCGCGCCATTGAGAACGATCCCGACATGACGCTTAAAAGTTTCACCATATCGGGCACGGCGTCGCCTGAGGGAAATTATGAGCGCAACCTCCGCCTGGCCAACGGGCGACTGCAGTCGGCCATGGATGTGATATTGGGCTCTGTGCCGGAAAACCTGCGCAGGAACGCCCGCATGTCTTCCGACGCCTCGGTGGCCGGATGGGGAGAGGTGGAGCGTCTGCTCCGTAAAGAGGGGCATGGAGCCGAGGCCGACGCCGTGGCCGACATCATGGCGCGGTGGCCCGGATCGGTCGACACACAGTCGGCGCGCATACGCCGCCTCCCCTGTTACAAGACACTTATAGCTGCGAAATACCTGCCACGTCTGCGCAAGGTGAGCTACAGGATAGTGACATCACGTTACCGCCCTCTCGACGACGCCGAGATAGCCGCGCTTTATAATGCCGACAGCTCCTCGCTCTCCAAATACCACTTCTGGAGACATTACAGGAACGCCGGCGATACGGCCGAAAAGGAGCGCCGCATACGCCGTGCCCTTGAGGTGCATCCCGATTTCCTTGCCGCCGCCACAGACCTCTCGGCGCTGCTCATCAACGACGCAAGAGCCGACGAAGCTCCCCTCGAGCCGTTTTTCCAAGATCAGAAAATGTGTCTTAAAATGCCGGAAAACTCGCGTTACGACATGGCTCTCAGCGCCATGAACGCCATGCACTACAGTCGCGCAGACTCCCTTATTGGAAAACCCAAGCCTTAATGCCCCCTGCGGCCAGGTTGATTTGACCCCTGAAAA
>CADFRV010000248.1 GCA_902836725.1 Muribaculaceae bacterium | reverse complement strand
CGGCTATCTTGTACATGTTGGGAATCATGAGCATCAGGCCCTGTGAGGATGTGAATGTGGTGGCCAGCGCGCCTGCGGAGAGCGCCCCGTGGGTGGCCCCTGCGGCGCCCAGCTCGCTCTCCATCTCCTCTACGCGCAATGGCTCGCCCATGTAATTTTTTCTCCCCGCCATCCCCCATTTCTGTGCGGTCTCCCCCATCGACGCCACCGGGGTGATAGGATAAATAGTGGCGACATCGCTCAGCGCGTATGCTATATGAGTGGCAGCCGTGCACCCGTCAAGTATCTGTTTCATCTGAGTAATCCTTATATTTGATCAGGAAAACAAAAGCGGGACACCGCTGACAGCTAAGTCAGGGCGCCCCGCGTCTGTCTCACAATTATTTAGATTTGTTGAGATTAGGATCTTGCTTTAGAAAGCCTTGATGCAAAGGTCGGTTATCCATATCCACAGCGGGCAGAAGGCGATGAACGCGATCACGTTAAGAGCGAGCGACGAAGTGGAGGTTGCCACATATGTGTCGTATTCGCTGGCGATGATGATGCCTGAGAAGGCAGGCGGAAGGGCACATGCCACAACAAGCATCTTCAGGTTCATCGGATCCATCTTGAAGATAAGGCCGAGTATGAGCACGAATGCGGGCATCATTATGAGTTTGAGGATACAGCCGAGCACTGCCTGCCAGTTGATATTCACTTTCACGGCCGAAAGTGTCACACCGGCTGCAAAGACAGCCATTGAAGCGTTGGCACCCTTGATAAGGTCAAACGACGGACTTGCCCAGTCAGGCCAGGGAAGACCGACAACCACCCACACTACAGCCAGGATAGGAGCCCATGCCACAGGCTGCTCCAGTGCGTGTATCACCGGTTTCCAGGCACTCGGCTTTTTTTGGCCGGGGGCAAGCGGTTTCAGTTTCTCGTTGGCGGAATTGAGAAGCGACAGACCCACCGGAATACCGATGGCGTTGACCACGATACCAACGATAGCCACAACCAGGGCCACCGAAGGTGTTGTGCCGAAAATAGGCTCGAGCACGGCAAAACCGAGGAAGCCGATTGTCGGCGAACCGCATACGAGAGCCATGATGGCGCCGTCGGCCTTGGTGTTGCCTTTGAAACAGTATGCATATATGAAATATACTATCATAAAGCAGACCATGATCCCCACCGTGGAGATTATGGTGAGCTTTATATCACGCACAAGCATCTCGCGGCTTGCGTCGACGATAGATACGAACAAGGCGGCCGGCAAAGCATAGTCAAGCACTACCTTGTTGAACGCTTTTGCGTTATCTCCGTTGAATATACCTTTTTTACCGGAGATGTAGCCCGCCAGCATCACTACGATGATCGGGACTATCGCGTATAACAATATGTGTACCATATGGATTATTTATAAACAGTTAAACATGCGTCCCTCGTTTCCCGTAAAATGGTTGTTTTTGACGCGAACCGCGAGCGTTATAGGATTAATGAAAATTTGCCGGAAAGAGATCATCTGCAGGATACACCCTTCCCGGCAAACATCTATGAAAAAGTGAAATTAGACGTCACACAGTTATATCCATCAACGGAGTAGGATTAAGGTAACCGATATGGCCGCTCTCCTTGCCGGAATCAGCGGCGAGTTGCACATCGATCAGACACGGCTTTTTGGAAGCCACAGCCTCGGTAAGGGCAGCCTGGAACTCGTCGGGAGTAGTCACATAATATGTCCTGGCGCCGAATGCCTCGCCGAGCTTGTCATAACGTGCGTTGATGTCAAGGGTGGTAGGAGCGGGATCGGTGGTCTTGTCGAGAGGCTCGCCGATACCGTTATATATACCGCCGTTGTTGAACACACATACTGTCACAGGGAGATTGAAGCGGCAGATGGTAGAGAAGTCCATGCCGGAGAAACCGAACGCGCTATCACCCTCGATGGCTACCACGCTCTTTCCGGTAGCGACAGCGGCTCCCACACAGGAACCCATGCCCATACCCATGATAGCCCAGGTGGCGCAGTCTACACGGTGACGCGGGAGGAACATATCGATCGAGTCGCGGGTATCGTCAAGCGTGTTGGCGCCTTCGTTTACCAGGATCACATCGGGATTGGCCTCAAGCACCTTCTTGGCGGCACCGAGAGCGCTCCAGTGTGTCATAGGCACAGTCTTCGGCTGCAGGCGTTCGAGGAATTTAGCGTTCTTGACCTTCGATTCGGTCTGGATGCCGGATACCCATGCGGGATCCATCTCCATCTTCACATTGTCAAGTCCGGCGATGATAGCTTCTAGCGAGCTGCGCAGATCACCTACCACAGGCGCGTCGATATGGCGGTTGCTGTCAATCTCCTCTGGGTCGATCTCAAGCTGTATGAACTTGCCTTCCTTGTTCCATTTGCCGTGTCCGCGGCTGAGAAGCCAGTTCAGGCGCGCTCCTACAAGCATAACCACATCTGCGTCCTCCATTATCGTACTTCTCGCCGAGATGGCGCTCAGGGGATGGTTGTCGGGAAGTATGCCTTTCGCCATCGACATAGGATAGAAAGGAACACCGGTCTTCTCCACGAGAGTTTTCACAAGATCCTCCACCTGCGCCTGTGCTGCCCCTTTGCCTAACAGTATGGCCGGTTTCTTCGCAGAGGCGAGCATCTTTACAGCACGTTCCACCGATGCCGGCGAGGGGATCATGGAGGGAGCAGGATCAACAGGCATCTGCAGAAGTGCCTCGGCCACATCGTGGTCAAGAACCTGGCCGAGAGCCGGGGTGGTTATATCCAGATATACACCTCCGGGACGACCTGACATAGCTGCACGGTAGGCACGGACAACTCCGGTTGGAATATCCTCGGCCTTATTTACACGATAAGCCGCCTTAACCACAGGTTTGGCGACATTCAGCTGATCAAGCCCTTCATATGTTCCCTGCAACAAGTCAATCGGTTCACGCACCGACGATCCTGAAATCTGTATCATAGGATAGCAGTTTACAGTAGCATTGGCTGTGGCGGTAAGCCCGTTCATGAAGCCGAGAGACGACACTGTCATCAGCACGCCAGGTTTCCCGGTCATGAAACCGTGTGTGGCTGCTGCCATGCCGGCCTGCTGTTCGTGGCGGAAGCCGACAAATTTGATGCCTTGTCCCTGTGCTATGTATGCAGCCTCGGTGATAGGAATTCCCACAAGGCCGTAAATAGTGTCGATACCGATTGTCTTAAGCGCGCGTGCAAGGACGTACATACCTGTCACCTGCTCCGGAAAATGCGGCGCCGGTTTCTGGCATGAACATGCAGCACCTGCTTCCTGACCGGCTTTGGCTGCGCCCGAGGGTACAGCAGATGTATTGTTAGTTTCGAGCATAACTTTTAAATTGTAAGTAGATATAAATACTTCATTAAATCTATTATTAGTTTTTAGTTGTCAGGCCTCGGTCGCTCAAGCCAAGCAACCTCGGCCGACAACCAAAAACTAACAACTAAAAAC
>CADFRV010000247.1 GCA_902836725.1 Muribaculaceae bacterium | reverse complement strand
AATGGATGTGAGCCGGGTCGGCAAAAATGAAGAAGCATATAACCTTCTTTCCGACGTCTTATCATCGGTATACCAGATGGTGGATTCTGTGAGTCTTAAGCCTTATGCCGATATGGCGGCACAATACAAAAGCCTGACCAAATATTCTCCATATCAGATTTCTATTGACGGCGATATGGGTATTATACCGTTTGACACAATTCCGGCAGGAAAACAGGGCAGTCAGCAATATTTGATGCAGATTACCGAGGCGCGAATCAATGGCAATCCCGTCAAGATTACTTTTGATACCGGCGCTGGGGTTAATGTTATTACGGATTCTTTGGCCCGAGCCTATGGACTCGAATTCCTTGATGCCGATGTTGCGGCCACCGGCGTAGAATCATCGGCCGGCAGATATGCCATAGCCAAAGAATTATTATTAGGTAATATCAAATTCAGCGATGTTCCTTTCTATGTCATTGACATAAGAAGCCACAACGACGAAGCCGACAAATATATTGATGTACTCGAATTTATCGTCGGCAGTGAACTGATGCTTCAGTTTAAAGATGTAACGCTTGACTTCTCGGTCAAAGAAATCCAAGTTCCGGCCGTTGCTGCCGCACCGTTGAATGTACGTCCGAATATGTGCTTTTCTTCTCAGATGAATTTGGTAACACAAGCGCAAGTCAATGGACAACCCCAAATGATGAAACTTGACAGCGGAGATGCAGGGTTCGGAAGGCTCAACAAATTCTACTTTGACGCCAATAAAGAATATCTCACGACGAACTGCGAAAGTGATACGGTCAGGATGGCGGGGGTCGGAGGTGTTTGGTCGGTACTCTGTTACAAACTGCCGGATGCTACATTGAATCTTGGAGGCAATTCAGTAACAGTACCGATGTTTGACGTTCAAACCGAGCAACATGGCAACTATATGGAGGAGGATAATCTTGGCATAAGAAGCATGATGCTGTTTCGCAAAGTCCGCTTTAATCTTGTGGATATGGTTTTATCTACAGAGTTGTGACAGCGTCTTTTCGGACGCCTTATACAGTCCATAACTTTATGGATGAAGTGCATCCCAAAAGTTTATTTGTCTAACTTTTGGGATGCACTTCAATTATGACAGCGCCCTCCCTCACCTTTTAGAGGGAGAAGATATTGCCGGATTAGGCATCAAGCCGGATCGGGCACGAACTTTTTTCGCGCCAAAGCCTGAAGATCTTCAGTCGTGTCACATTCATCCACAATCTCGACTCCGAGCATTGTCTCAATGACATCTTCCATCGTCACTATACCACGCATGCATCCGTATTCATCGGTAATCACCGAGATATGCTCTTTCCTTTCAAGCATCCTCTGCCATATTTCAGAAACTTTTTCCGTTTCAGGAAAAAACAGGATCGGCCTGACAATCTCGCTGACCGGCATCGTGAACCGGTCTTTCGAAAGCATCTCAAGCACTGTGCAGCGCCGCACATATCCCACTATGAACTCCCTCTGCGAGTCAAATACAGGTACTCTGGAATATGGCGCAAGCGACTTATTGTCATAAAACTCCTTCATGGTAGTGGATTTCGCGACCGACGAAACCACCACAAACGGTGTCATGATATCCTTCGCACACACGCCCGCCAGTTTCAGGAAATTCTGGATAGCCTTGTTCTCGACCACATCGATTACCCCCTCGTCGGTACCGACATTCACAATCGCGGCGACCTCCTCGCGGCTCACTGTCAACGGCTGTATTTTGGGAGAAAAGCATCTGGTAATCAGTTCTGAAAGCCATACAAGCGGATATGTGACTACGATCATCACTTTTATAATCTTTGTGGATGGCATGGCAAGCGAGCGCCAATAAGAAGCCCCGATGGTTTTCGGGATGATCTCCGACAATACCAGAATTAACAATGTGAGGATGGCCGAGATTATGCCGAAATACGCCTCTCCGAAAACTTTCACAGATTCCGATCCCACGCCGGCGGCTCCGATTGTGTGGGCAACGGTATTGAGTGTCAGAATGGCAGCCACCGGGCGGTCTACATTAGTCTTGTACTTCATCATCAGGGAGGCGGTTTTTACCCCCTGGCTTTCTTTCATCGATATGAAAGATACGGGTGTGGAGAGCAATACGGCTTCAAGTACGGAGCAGAGAAATGATACGGCCAGTGCTCCAAACAGATATAATAGAATAAGTGTCATTTGATTATGTATGAATTGAAACTTCCGGACACAGCATATGCATCCGGCTTAAGGCAGGAGAAAGAGGATTTTCAATACACACACGTTCACTCCCGGAACACACAGTGCCTGATTCTTGCGGGAGGCATGACCGGATCTACCGAATGATATCGGACAACGCTCCTGTTCCCGGCATAAAAATATTTCACAGCATCCGTTTCCACGGCATTACGCTTTACCGCAGATACCGGTGTTTCAGACATGACATTTCCAAATACGACACACTCTACCTCTGCATCCGCTTCATATTCAAGAATTTCAATACCTTCTACCTGAACAGGAACCAGAAACAGAGCCGCAAACAGACATAAAAATAATGCCGTATATCGTGCCATTGTCGCAAAGTTAAATATATCTTATGAAATATCAACAGACTTAAATGATATTTGGTTTGGCTGTCAGATATGCGATTATGGCTTCATATATCATATATTCGTAGTATATTTGCAGAGCGAACAAAAGCCATACAGGTATTCAGAAACGGTCAGGAAGAGATGAATGATATGGTAATGTGGAATCCCTGGCACGGATGTCATAAGATAAGCGAAGGATGCAGACACTGTTACGTATATCGTGAAGATGCCGCATTCCGGACACCTGTGGCATCAAGTGAAGTGAGAAAAACAGCCTCATTCGCTCTTCCGCTCCGCAAAGACCGCAAAAAAGAGTGGAAATTCAAGAGCGGCACAATGTTCGGCCTATGTTTCACTTCCGATTTGCTTATCGAGGAGGCTGACGAATGGAGAAAAGAAATATGGGAAATCATCCGTCTAAGGAGCGACTGCACTTTCCTGTTTTTTACCAAACGCATAGACAGGCTTGCCGTGTGCCTTCCTCCGGACTGGGGCGACGGATACGACAATGTAGTGATCGGATGCACGGCAGAGAATCAGAAAATGGCTGATCACCGGCTGCCTGTATTCATAAGTCTGCCTATCAGACACCGGCTTATAATTGTGGCTCCAATGATCGAGAAAATTGATCTCACTCCATATCTCGATCCGGCTTTCATCAAAGAAGTCTCAGCGGGAGGAGAGTCCGGGAAATATGCAAGAACGCTTGATTTTGACTGGATAAAGGACTTGCACCGTCAATGCATTGAGCACGGCATACCTTTCATATTCCATCAGACCGGATCATACCTGAAAAAAGACAACCGCATATATCATATTCCACGCGAACATCAGCATTCACAAGCCAGGAAAGCTATTCCGCGTGATACTCAAATCTGAGTATTCCCGTAATCCGCACTGACAGCACTGCCGGCTGCATTTTCATAAATTTTGGGTA
>CADFRV010000246.1 GCA_902836725.1 Muribaculaceae bacterium | reverse complement strand
TTTCTCGAACTCCATGATGAGCTCAACAGTGTCGAGGCTGTCTGCGCCGAGGTCGGTGGTGAATGCTGCGGTTTCGGTCACTTGATTTTCATCTACGCCTAATTTGTCAACGATGATTGCTTTTACACGAGATGCGATTTCTGACATGATAAATAGTTTTTTTGATTTTTGATTAGTCTTTTTTGCGGTGCAAAGGTAAGCATTTTAATTCCAATAACCTCATGTTGTACCTTAAATTTTGGCGAAAGGTTTTGGACAACTTTGTTTTGCGCGACAAAATTACAAAATATCCGCGAATAATAGGCAATAATTGCTGAAAAATTTCCATAATGGCCGAAAAAACGGTGCCACAGCTCTTTCAGGGCTATTCCTCGCTGATATATGGATATGTAATTTTATGCAAAAACAGGGGGGGGCCGGGCATTGAAGTGCCTGCCGCGCACCGGTTGCGGCGGTTTATTATGTCGGAAAAGCCACGGATGGTGAGTTTGCCCCGCCCGACATCCACCAGTGTGCCAACCACGGCACGCACCATATTGCGCAGGAATCTGTCGGCAGTGATCTCGAATATATGTGTCGCTGCTCCGGGTACTCGCTCTCCGGGGAGAGGCGCCCGCCAGACGGCACGGGTCACTTTGCAGATATTGGTCTTCGCGTCGGTATGGAGTTTTGCGAACGAGGTGAAGTCCGAGGTATCGAGCAAGAGGGCCGCGGCTTCGTTCATGGCCTCGAAATCAAGTGTGGCGGGGGCTTCCCACGACAATCCTCCGGCAAATGGGTTGCGTCCGGTGTGGGCGTAATAATGATATGTGCGCGAGGTGGCGTCGAAGCGTGCATGTGCCTCGGGGTGTACTTCGCGTATCCATCTCACGGCTATGTCCGGTCCTACGATGGAGTTTATGGCGCGCATCAGGCGCGTTTTGTCTTCGGGCTGTTCCTCCAGGTCGAAGTGCGCTATCATAGTGGAGGCGTTCACTCCGGCATCTGTGCGCCCGGCGCCGGTCACAGGCACCGGAGTACGAAGCACTGTGGCAAGGGCGTTCTCAAGCGCTTCCTGTATGGAAGGGGCGTTGGGCTGCCGTTGCCATCCGTGATAGTTTTTCCCCAGATAGGCGAGGTTCATGAAGTACCGCTGCATGGGCGATAATGGTTTAAGCGGTTGTCAGGCTTTCTCCAGATAGGTGTAGCCGTAGAGCCCCGACCGGTAGTTGGAGAGGAATTCGCGTCCCTCCTCAGGGGTTATGCGGCCGTCTTTCATCGCTTTGGTCACCCAGGTCTCCACGTTGCGCACCAGTTTCTTGGGGTTGTACTGCACATAGTCGAGCACTTCCGCCACGGTTTCGCCGTCAATAATGCGGTCGATCTCGTAATGGTCTTTGTAGCAGGAGATATGCACGGCGTTGGTATCGCCGAAAAGGTTGTGCATGTCTCCGAGTATCTCCTGGTAGGCTCCTACCAGGAACACACCTATGTAATAGGGCTCTCCCGGGCGCAGGGGATGTACGGGCAAAGAGCCTGAGGTGCCCTGGGGGGAGATGAACGTGCTTATTTTGCCGTCGCTGTCGCAGGTCATGTCCTGGAGTGTGGCGGTGCGGGTGGGACGCTCGTCGAGGCGCGATATAGGTATTACAGGGAACACCTGGTCTACAGCCCAGGAGTCCGGCAGTGACTGGAACAGCGAGAAGTTGCAGAAATATTTGTCGGGAACCATCTTGGCAACCTTGCGCAGCTCTTCGGGGGCATGTTTCATACTGTCTCCGAGCTGGCCTACCTCGCGTGCTATCTCCCAGAACAGTTTCTCGGCCAGCGCGCGGTTGCGCAGGTCGATGATCCCCAGCGAGAACATATCGAGCACCTCTTCGCGTATCTGCAGGGCGTCGTGCCAGCTTTCGAAAATACTTTGCTGGTCGAGTTTGTCCCAGATCTCATACAGCTCTTTCACCAGTTCGTGTTCGTCACCCTTCAGTTCCTCGTCGTCGCGCCAGGTGGGGAGCTGTGTGGTCTCCAGCACCTCGCATATGAGCACCGAATGGTGGGCGGTGAGGGAGCGGCCGCTCTCGGTGACTATGTTGGGCTGCGGAAGTCCGTTTTTCTCGCATGCGTCGACGATGGAGTATATGGCATCGTTGGCGTACTCCTGGATAGAGTAGTTCATTGAGCTTTCGCTTGCGCTTGAACGGGTACCGTCGTAGTCCACCCCGAGGCCACCTCCTATGTCGACGAAGTCGATTCCGAAACCGAGTTTTGAGAGCTGCACGTAGAATTGCATGGCTTCACGGAGCGCGTTCTTGATGCGGCGTATCTTGGTGATCTGGCTTCCGATATGGAAATGGATGAGTTTAAGCCAGTCGGTCATCCCCTGTTTCTGCAGGTAGTCGATAGCTTCAAGCAGTTCGGATGAGTTGAGGCCGAATTTCGAGGAGTCGCCTCCCGATTCCTCCCATTTTCCGGCGCCGGAGTTGGCGAGCTTGATGCGTATGCCTATTGATGGGGTGATGTTGAGGCGTTTTGCTACGTTGTAGATGGTCTTTAGCTCGTTGAGTTTCTCCACCACTACGATGATACGGCGTCCCATCTTGTGGGCGAGGAGGGCGAGCTCCACATAGTTCTCGTCTTTGTATCCGTTGCAGATAATGAGGGCGTTCTCGTCGATATTGGTGGCGAGTACGGCGTGCAGTTCCGGTTTCGAGCCGGCCTCCAGGCCGATGTTGAATTTTTTGCCGTGGCTTACGATCTCCTCTACCACCGGGCGCATCTGGTTTACCTTGATGGGGTAGACGATGAAATTTTTCGCTTTATAGCCGTATTGCTCGGCAGCCTGATGGAAACAGTTTGATATTTTTTCCACACGGTTGTCGAGTATGTCGGGGAAACGCAGCAGCACAGGTGCGGTGATGTCTTTCACCTGCAGTTCGTCGAGCACCTCGCGCAGATCCACCGGTGCGAGACCCGGGCGTGGCGTCACCGTCACGTTCCCTTTTTCATTGATGGAAAAATACTGCCGGCCCCAGCCGTTGATGTTGTATAGCTCAGCGCTATCTTCCACACGCCATTTTCTCATGTCTGTCAGTTGTAATGTAAAGGGCGCAGCGGTCGCTGCGTTAGTTATGTCTTAGAAGTTATGTCTTATATTGGTTGTCGTTTTTTTATGCGGTGCGTTTTCATGGCTCCGCATTGGGGTACAAAGTTACTAAAACTTTTGTCTTTTTGTTGCTGCCGGCGGTTTTTACTGCAGTTTTCTCCCTTTTAAGATAAAAATGGCTGTCCGGTGCTTTGAAAAATAAGTAAAAATCTGTACCTTTGCAGCCGATTTCGTAATCTCTGGCGGGACAAGGCTGCCCGCGTATATTGCGATTATTGTTAAATTTTAGCTATAATTTATCATGGATTTAATCAAAGTTGCCGAAGAGGCTTTTGCTACCGGCAAGCAGTTCCCCGAGTTCGGTCCCGGCGATACCATCACTGTGGCTTACCGCATCAAAGAGGGTAACAAAGAGCGTATCCAGCAGTATCGCGGTGTTG
>CADFRV010000245.1 GCA_902836725.1 Muribaculaceae bacterium | reverse complement strand
AGAAAGAGGAGAAAGCCAATACCCCGAGGAGCGTCTGGGGGAAAATAGGCTCCACGAACAGCGAACCCACGAGAGCCGCAAGCCCGAGCACCAGAAACCACCACCAGCATCTTGTGCCGAAATAATAATAACATTTGACTACTATGGGGTGGAAAAGTCCGATGATAAGGAAAGTAGAGATACCGAGAAGAAGTCCAGTAAAATACATAAAAAGTAAAAGCAATTGTTATCAAAAAAGACGGAGGGGGGATGATTGAAATCAGAGGGATCAGAGGAATCAGAGATATCAGAGTGATCAGAGACATCAGCAAAACTATTCTTGCTTGACTTCTAATGCTCTTACTTCTCAATTTCTTTATTTCTTGATTTCTCCTCCGCCAGATGCCGCTTGTATGCGGCGGCGAGCCGTTTGTGGTAGCCGCGCGATCTGGCTTTGGGACCGTTGTATTTCAGCGCGAAAGAGAGCCATTTCTTATTTTTGAGATCGTCGAGCATCCCGCTTGCCGTGATAAACCGGGCAAACAGTTCAAGCTGCTGACGCTCGGAGCGGCTCATCTCCTTTACGAAATCAACGACATTATCCATACCGCATTTGCGCCAGTTGAATCCACCGATCTGGAACATACCCCAGAAGGTGCTCTCCATGGCGCTTACGGTGTCAATCTCGCATGCCGCCTCAAGACGCGCATACTGTCCTCCCTGATATGAACCGTAGCGTTTCACATCCGGCCGTGAGAATATGACCGGCTTACGCTTTTTGGCTTTTGTGAGCGACACCCCGCTGCGGGGTGCGAATTTCCTGTACATCGACAGGTCAAAGTTGATCAGAGGCTTGCCGGGTTTCCAGAAACCTTCATGCTTCTTTCCCGCCTCTATGTCCACCACAGCCTTTATGACGGCAGTCTCTATGCCAAGCTCCTCGGCCACCTCCCGGTAAGCCTCCTCGGTAAGGGATGTAAACGCAGAGTCTGCATGCAGCAGCGCACTGTCGGCCCATTCATGCGGATGCACCGCAGGCTCCTGCTCCTCCTCATCGATATCGAAACGGAAGGGCTGTGACTGAGTATCCTCATCTACGGTCTGTGCGGCCAGCAGGCAAGATATGGCCAGACATATGTACAAGACAATGTTTTTCATGGGAGGACGGAGATGAAAACACCCCGGGCAAAACTCTCGGAAGATTTCTGCACGGGGTGTTTTATGTTGTTGATCAGAGCCCTGCCACTTTCTCTATTGTGCGGCGGAGCTGATGCCAGAAACGGTCTACGGCAGGTATGTGCATGCGTTCCGACGGTGAGTGCACATCGCGCAGTGTCGGGCCGAACGATACCATGTCGAGTGTGGGATAGTTCTGCTGGAAGAGCGCGCACTCCAGACCGGCATGTATGGCCTTGATGGCGGGACGTTTGCCGTAGAGTTCCTCGTAGGCGTCGGAGGCGATCTTCATGATGGTGGAGTCGAGGTTGGGAGTCCATGCGGGATATCCGTCTCCATGCTCCACTTCGGCGCCGGCGAGTTTGAATACGGCCTCCACCTGATTGGCGATGTCATATTTGCGTGAGTCTACCGACGAGCGCTGCGATGTGGTGACAACGATCTTCTCACCATCCTTCATCTTTACAGAAGCAAGATTGGTTGAGGTTTCCACCAGTCCCTCAAGGTCGCGGCTCATGGAGATAACTCCATGGGGAGCGCAGTAGAGGGAGAGGATGAGGTTGCGGGTGGTTGTGGCGTCGATAGTGAAGTCGGGGGCGTCCACACTGTCAAGCGTGAGCTTGAGGGTGGTCTCGAGACCCTTGTATTCACGCTCTATGTCGGCCACGTAGCGGTTGAAGGCAATGCGCACCTCCTCTTTCTTGGTGGTGTGCACACCGAATACCACATGTGCGGCTCTCGGTATGGCGTTGCGCAGATTGCCGCCGTCAATGTCGGCCACACATACCTCATGCTCTTTCATGAGATTGAAGAGGAAGCGTGCCACGAGCTTGTTGGCGTTGGCGCGTCCCAGATGTATGTCGCCTCCGGAGTGACCACCCAGACCGTCGCGCACATCCATCATGAAGTAATGGAAATCTTTGGGCGCGAAGGAACGGTTGTAGTGGAAAGTGGCCACGGTGTCTATGCCGCCGGCGCAGCCCACGAACACCTCGGCGTCGTCCTCAGAGTCAAGGTTGATCAGGATGGAACCTGTAAGCTCACCCTTCTCAAGATTGTTGGCTCCGGTCATGCCGGTCTCCTCGTCCATGGTGATGAGCACCTCGAGAGGACCGTGAACCAGTGTGTCGTCGGTGAGTATGGCGAGTGAAGCGGCCACACCGATACCGTTGTCGGCTCCGAGAGTGGTGCCGTCGGCCCGCACCCATTCTCCGTCGACGATAGTCTTGATCGGCGTGGTCTCGAAATTGAAGCTCTTGTCGTTGCTCTCGCATACCATATCCATGTGTCCCTGAAGGATTACCGTGGGAGCATTTTCATGCCCGGGTGTGGCCGGCTTGCGGAGTATCACATTACCGATTTTATCGGCATGCGCCTCGATACCGTGCTCTTTGGCAAAATCAAGTATATACTTGCGTATCTTCTCCTCTTTCTTGGAGGGACGGGGGATTTTTGTGATCTGGTCAAAAATCTCAAACACCGCTTTCGGCTGTAAGTCTTTTACTTCCATTTTTCTTTAATGGTGTTATGTTGTTTAATTAGTTTTTCCGAGTGACCGGAGCGCATGCCGCAGTAAGGATATGCGCATCAATCGTTTTAAAATACGTTTGAGAATGGAAAATTCTGTTAAAACAGCCATTTCTCACCGCCTAAGTTACAAAATAAAATTTACATATGGCTAAAAATCGGGGTAACTTTCCTATATTTGCGCTCAAATTGGAGTGAAACAAAATGAAACTCGCTCTTGTAACCATCATTTTGCTCGGAGTGGCGGTGATCCTCCTTGGGGTCAAGGCGCTCTTCGTCAAGGGGGGTAAATTTCCATCGGGTCACGCCCACGATCTCCCCGGCTTACAAAAAAGAAAACATAGAAAAAAGCAATAACTCATCATTAAACACCAATGAAAAAAACAGTATTCGCTGCCGGCGCCATGGCTCTTGTGCTCGCCGCGGCATCCTGCTCCGACAAAAAGGAAGCACCCGCAGCCGACAATCAGGAACCGGTAAAGAAAACGGCCAAGGCTGATAGCGATACATTTGCACCCACGACAAACATCCGTTACTATAACATGGACTCGGTGATGGCCAACTACGACCTTGTGAAGACCTTCAACGAGACCAACCTGCGCACCATGACCGAGCTTCAGAACGCGCAGACCTCACGCGAAGGGGAGCTGAACCGTCTGGCATCAAGCATCCAGCAGAAGATGCAGAACAACGGCTATCTCAGCGAGGCATCATACAACGCCGATGTGGCTGAACTCAACAAGAAGCAGCAGAGCGCGCAGAACTACCTCGGCTCGCTCCAGGCAAAAGCACAGCAGGAAGCACTGCGCCAGCAGCAGGAGTTCCTCGACTCGCTCGACAACTTCCTCGCCGA
>CADFRV010000244.1 GCA_902836725.1 Muribaculaceae bacterium | reverse complement strand
GTGTGGTCGAAAGGAACAGGGAGAATGCCGAGGCATTGTAAGTGAGATGGTAGCGCTCGGCGCCGAGATTGTCAAGCAGGAATGTGGCGCGCTCCACAGGCATCCCCCCGTTGCCGGGAGTTACACGTTCCTCTATGGATATGTCGAACCCGATGCGTGTAATGGCAAGCGCCACGGTGGCGGTATCCGTAATGCCGTAGAGACCGCTCCTGATCAGTACCACATCGCCGTTATCGAGGCACCTGAACTCTATGCGCGGGGTGGTGTCGGTCTCCCGGTCGAGTGTGAGCGCCACGGCAAACGATGTCTGCGCGGGACCCTTGTCTTTCGGTTTCACGATAAGCCCCACCAGCATGGCTGCCAGAGTGAACATGATCACATAAAATTCTACGCTGAAAAGTTCCATATCATTCAGCCGAGCACCGACATAAGCCACGAGCAGATAAGCATGTATATGAGCATGCCTATGATGTCGTTGGTGATTGATATAAAGGGGCCGGTGGCAAGGGCGGGATCTATCTTGAAACGCTCGAGCGTCAGCGGCACAAACGTGCCGAATACCGAAGCGAACAGCACCACCGCCATCAGCGACAGGCTCACCGCCACAGTAGTGGGATTGAGCGGATTAAGCTGGAATGCGTTGTATATGAATACAAGCAGCGAGATCACCAGACCGTTGACAAACCCCACGCCGACCTCCTTGAGGATCTGGCGCCCGGTATCTTTCAGGTCAAGCGAGCCGTTAGCCAGGCCCTGCACTACTATGGCCGAAGACTGTATACCGACATTTCCACCCGTGCCGCCGATCATGGGGATGAACAGGGCCATGGCGGGATTGGTCACGAACCCCTGCTCGAAATTGCCGAGGATGAGGGAGTTGCCGATACCACCCACGATACCCATAAGCAGCCAGGGAAGGCGTGCTTTGGTCTGTTGCCACAGAGTGTCGTCCGACTCCACATCCTGCGACAGACCTGATGCCAGCTGATAGTCGCGTTCGGAAGACTCACGCACGCGGTCCATCACGTCGTCCACCGTGATATGTCCCACAAGGCGCCCGATGGAGTCGATCACCGGCATGGCCACAAGGTCATATTTCTCGAAATCAATGGCCACATCGTCGAGTGTAGTGTCGGTTTTCACCGCCACAGGGTCGGTCTCCATCACATTTTTTATCTTCGAGACCGAAGGGTGGGTTATAAGTTCCTTCAGCGGTAGGGTGCCGCGCAGCTTGTCGTCATTGTCGACAACATAGACGTAATATATCTCGTCCATATCCTCGGCCTGCATCCTGAGCTGCTTGATGCATTCGGGCATGCTCCAGTTCTCGTTCACGACAAGCATCTCGGTGCCCATCAGACCGCCGGCCGTGTCCTCGTCATATTTCAGAAGGTCGATGATGTCGCCCGCCTGCTCCACATCGTCGATGTGCGAGAGCACCTCGTCGCGGTCCTCCTCGTCGAGTTCCTGGATAAGGTCCACAGCCTCGTCGGTGTCGAGGTGGTCAACGAACTTGCGGGCGATATCCTCCGGCTCCATGTCGCTCAGGAGCTTGCGGCGGTCCTCCTCGTCAAGCTCCATGAGCACATCGGCAGCCTTGTCTCCGTCGAGCAGCCGGTTGAGATACTCCGCCTCCTCCAGATCAAGCTCCTTGAAAAGCTCAGCTATATCCGCAGGGTGGAGATCTTCCAGCATCTGCTTCGCAGCAGCCTCGTCGTGCGCGTCGGCGATATGCCTGACGTTATCGATATATTCTTCGTTAAACTCCTTCACCGTTCAGTTACTCTCAATAAAGTAAGTTAGTCAACAAAATTACACTGAGGCGCATTGGTCAGCCCACCAGATTCGTAAGCTCCACGAACTGCGCCACTGTAAGCTGTTCGGGGCGCATGGCAAGCAACGGGCTCTCAGGCATCGGGGCGCCAGGGGGGAGCAGGGACTTTATGGAGTTCCTGATCGTTTTGCGGCGCTGCCCGAAGGTGGCCTTCACCACGGCTTTGAAGCGCGCGCTGTCGCATCCGAGATCGGTCACGCCGTTGCGCGTGAGCCTCACCACACCCGATTTCACCTTTGGCGGCGGATTGAACACATGCTCGTCGACTGTAAAAAGATACTCCACATCATACCATGCCTGCAACAGCACGCTCAGTATGCCGCGGGCTTTTGTGCCGGGAGGGGCTGCAAGTCTTTCAGCCACCTCTTTCTGGAGCATTCCCGAGCAGCATGCCACCTGGTCCTTCCACTCGAGGATGTGGAAAAATATCTGGGAGGAGATGTTGTATGGATAGTTTCCTATGACACAGAATTTCCGTCCGGGGAACAGGGCACCCAGATCAAGTTTCAGAAAATCGTCCTCGAGAATACGCCCCTCAAGAGCAGGCATATTCACCCTGAGATAGGCCACGCTCTCGGTATCGATCTCCACTACTGTGAGGTCATGCCCCTTTTCAAGAAGAAATTGCGTGAGCACACCCATGCCGGGACCCACCTCCACTACCGGAAGCTCCGTGTAACCGTCGAGAGTGTCGGCTATGCGCCTCGCCACCCCCAGATCTGTAAGAAAATGCTGTCCGAGCGCTTTTTTCGGTTTTACCTGCATAAGTAACTGTTCATTTTTTTTGCGTATTCGTGCAAAAATAACAAAAATCTCGCGAACTCAGCCTACATCCGGGGCATATTCGGTTGTCCCCGGGGTCAGATTTTTTTCAGTATGGCATGTATTATAGGCTCCATGATGGTGTAGCCGAACCCGTTGGGGTGCACACCGTCGTCGCTGAAAGTCACCGGGAGCGCCCTGTCGCCGGGGTGAACCAGCGGGGAATAGTAATCGGCATAAGGTATGCGGTTGGCAAGCGCGTATGCCTTGATGCGTTTGTTGAGGCTCTCTATCTTGTCGGGCACATTGGTGGCGTTCTGGTTCCAGTAATACCCCTCGGTGGGGAGGAGTGAGGTGAGCACCATCTTCACCCCGTGCATTTTGGCAAGCTCGCACATGGTGACGATATTGGCGAATGTACGGTCTTCGTCGTAGTCGCTGTCGCCGGCGGCTATGTCAGGTTCCCCCGCTCCGAGCACTATGCATGTGGGATCAAGGTCGAGCGCGTCGCTGCGAAAACGCAGCAGGAGGGCGTATGTGGACTGTCCGCTTATGCCGCGGCCTATATATCCGTTGTTTTCAAAAAACTCGGGATGTGCCGTCATCCACCCCTCGGTAATGGAACTCCCCAGGAATACCACACGCTTCTCCCCTTTCTTCAAGGGAGCGAGACTGCGGTTGGCCTCCGCATATTTCCCGAAGTTTATGGCACGTATGGGCGATGTGCCCGCTGATGTGGCAACCGGGTCCGCTCCCTGTACCGACAAAGACGCCGCCAGAATAACGGCTGACAAAAGCGACAATCCTGTTTTCATAAAAATAGCTGACTTAGAGGGTGTTTAATAATATCTGTCAATTAGGGGTGTTCTGCTTTGTAAAACGCTAAAACTTCGCTCTTTTAGGCCAATTTCGAGTTTTTTATCGGTCACGATGCCCGCATCTCT
>CADFRV010000243.1 GCA_902836725.1 Muribaculaceae bacterium | reverse complement strand
AGTTGACCTCCTTACCGTTGGTGAGGCGCACACGCGCAACTTTACGCATAGCCGAGTTAGGTTTCTTAGGTGTGGTAGTGTAGACGCGCACGCAAACTCCACGACGCTGAGGGCAGGAGTCCAACGCGGGCGACTTGCTCTTATCCACAAGGGTTTCGCGTCCTTTTCTTACTAACTGCTGAATAGTAGGCATCTTAGTCTTTTTGTGAATTTATTTACTTTATAACTCTAAAAATCTTCTTTTGCAATGCTCCGGCAACAATGCCGCACATACGCCATACACGCACCCTACACATCTAACCCTCAACAGATTACGATGCAGCAGGATGCACGAGGCTCTTAAAAGCGTTGCAAAATTACGACATATTTTCCTAATTACCAAATAATTTCGACCTTAAATCTCACTGTTTTTTTTACCATGGCGCCATGGCCGTCACCCGTCATGCCATAAGCCACAAAACGCGGACGGTGTGTCAAAATCCGGATTTTTGACACACCGTCTCGTTTCTGTCAGGATGAGCCATTATAGCCCAGCCTACCGCTACTTCATTTCACGGCTGTCTTTTTCCCGTTGACGATATAGATCCCCTTGAACAGACGGTCCACATCGCCGGCGTCAGTGCTTATCAGCTGTCCGTACAGGTTGTATATTCCGGTGCGCGCAGCTTCCACGGCATTCACAGGCGTTTCCACGGCCTCCACACCGGAATTGTCAAGCCTGTGGATCCTGAAATAGTCCACCTTGAACCATCCGGCATTGTCATTGGTCGACACAGAGCCGTTGTTTTTCTTGTTGCCTGTCTTTATGCCGATGGTCAGGTCCTCCCCTTCGCCAACAGTGACGGTCACCTCCATGTCCCTGAGAATCACGTCGGCAGTATTTCCTCCCGCATAGCCGGCATAAGTGTTTATCTCGCCGGGGGTAAGCAGGTTGGTGTAGTCGCTCTCAGTGCCGTAATACTGCACGTTGTTGTTGGCAAACAGCCTGCAGCTTGTCTTCTTGGCCACTTCCACCCACAGCTTGCACGCCACACGGTATTCCCCCGGCTCAATTTCCGAAGCCGGGATCGTCTGGTAGAGCACGAATTTATCCGGCATCGGCACCGAGTTTATCCAGCACACATTGTCGCCGTGGAAGTTTTTCGCATCCTGGTTCACGCCGAAAGAGTCAAGTCCGTTGGCGCCTTTCTTCAGCTGCCCTTCCGACTCCCATCCGCACGGGATACCGCGCCCGATATTCCCCGGGCGGTTCAGCTCGCAGTCGTGGTTATATTCGAAATCATAGTTTTCTATCAGCTTCTCGGTGAGGGTAAGGTCTTCCGCGTCAGGCAGCAGTGTCCTGATCATATCTATGCGGCTGTCCATCTCGAACTTGTCGTCCGTATCATACCATCCCTCGAACACACCGTGCTCCGAATCGGTGAGCGCGCTCTTGGCCGCCACCATCTCCTCAAGCGCCACGGTAAGGTCATCGAACCGGCTTTCCTTATGCTTGTAGGCGTGCACGAAATGATAGGTAGCCTTGCTTAGATGCGCCATATAGTGGCTGTACGCCGAAAGGTGATCATAGAAGAATGTCTGTTTGTCACCTGGAATACGGGGCATGAGGTCGTCGCACATCGCGGCCACCACAGCGAAGTCCTCCGCCTCCTGCGAAAGGCCGGAAAGCATCGCCTCTACCTGGCTGTCACCCTCTATACGGAAAGTGCGCCCCGGCACACTTTCATATCCGATCTCCACCAGAGGGTTCTCCTTGAACGTGTTCCATGTGTTGTATATCTGCTTTATCACCTGCGAGTGGCGCAGATCCTGAAACACATACTGCCGGTCGAAGCCGCCGGGAAAATCAGGTGTTTTCTGGTTCCAGTAGGCGTTATAGAACGCCTTGTAGATGGCGGCCGCCTCATCAGCATTCTCCTCACCGAAATACTGCGCGCAGAAATCTTTCAGGAAATCATCGGTCGAATACGCCTCCGAATCCCACATCATTGCCGCATTGGCACTCATCTCCATAAGGAACTCGCGCAGATTTCCGGCATTGACCACACTGAACGTGAGAGGGCCTTTCCCCTGCACATACCGGTAGTTGGCCTCCATTTTCCAGGGACCTTCGGCTGGCGCCAGATGCGCCCCTGTGGAATAGAACTGCAGGTTCATGTAATATCCCAGTTTAACATTGCCTGTGTTTTCCCATGCCACGAGATCGTCATACGGGTAATGGTCGCGACGCCCAGCCACGAAAGTCCACAGCATATTTGTGGCCGTGGGAGGTTCTATAAACCCTTTCGCGAGCAGAGAGGATATCTCGTCATAGAAGGTCATTCTCACAAACGGGTTCTCCTCCCCCGTCGACTCGCATATCATGTCATACTGGGTCTTGACCATACGGTTTATAACCTCGCCGCGCTCCCTGTCAGAAGCGGGAGCATCCACGAACACCGACCAGAAAGGCTGGTCTGTCTTCCCCCTGAAAGCTATCTGCCACAGATTCTCCACCCCGCTATTCTTCACAGCATCAATCGAATACTGCCAGAACTCCTTCAGCGACTTCATGTCGTTCACCGACAGCGCGGGCACAGCCGTATGGCGCACATCGCGCCAATATGCGTCCCAGTTGGCGAAACTGTTGTTCAGCGCCACCATATGGTGCGACGTAAGCACCAGTCCGTACTTCTTGTACAGCATGGCTTCCGCATTAAGCGTACCGCCGGTGGTCACCGTCGCCGTATATTCTACCGTATTGAGTTTCAGACGCAGCATTGTCTCAAGCCACATCTCGTTGTTCTCGGCGCTCTTCCTGCGCCAGGGGATGAAAAGATCCTCGTCGTTGGGAAACCATGCACGATACCGCACCTGAGGGGAGGAACAAAGATAATCGAAATCTCCCTCCACGGTTATCTCACTCTTTTTTTCCGGTTGCCAGTCGCACCAGTACCACAGGGGCGGCACGCCGAGCACCTGCTCGCTGAAAGAGTATATGGCATAGATGGTACCGCGCATATCCTTTCCGTACAGATAGATACGGTTGGCTGCCGGATCGGCGTACACTCTGTGCGATTCAAAACCGTCAAGATCTTTTTTTAACGTAAGCAATTCCTCGCTCCCTTCTGTAGCCTCATTGACCACCACGAGCTGTGCCGATGTCTCTTCTCCGGATGACACCAGCGACGGGGAGAACCCTGTTACCTTGCCGAAATCGCGGCTCAGGGCTTCCGCGGCCAGGCGCACCGGCCCGCACTCATTTTCCTGAATCAAGATTGAAAAATTTCCAGGCGACAATACTATCCCGTTTTCCACAGCCGACACCTTTTGCGTGAATGCCATAAAGCACACAATGACAGACAAAAGGCTGTAAAGCAATTTTTTCATGGTTAATTAATAAATTAAATTCTGGTTATTTACGATTTTGCAAAAATACAAAAAAATAGCATACCATTAAAATAGGCGGCACAAAACATAATGCCATCGGGCTAGAGATGCCCGATTTCTATCCGCATTTTCGGCGTTTATTGGGATAGAAATCGCAGAATTATTAAATTTGCAGACAATTCA
>CADFRV010000242.1 GCA_902836725.1 Muribaculaceae bacterium | reverse complement strand
ATGGAGTCCGCCGCGCTGTTCATTGCCGGCAATATCATCTTTCCGCAGCTCGCGCATCTTGTGCCGCAGGGTGGTCTGGTATGGTTGCCGATCTATTTCTTCACCCTCGTGGGCGCATACAAATACGGATGGCGGGTGGGTGTGCTTACAGCCATGCTTTCCCCGATGGTGAACCATCTGCTGTTCGGCATGCCTCCTGCCGCCGCACTGCCTGCCATATTGCTTAAATCTACGGTGCTCGCCCTGGCCGCATCGGCAATGGCAGCGCGTACACGCAAGGTCAGCATTGCGGCACTGCTTCTTGTGGTGGTGGCATATCAGGCTGTTGGTACCGCGGGCGAGATGCTCATGGTGCCGGCGTGGACCGACGCTTTCCAGGACCTGCGCATCGGCTGGCCCGGCATGTTGCTCCAGGTGGTGGGGGGATACCTGCTGCTGAAATCCCTGAAATAATTCTGACAAATTACTTATAAACAGTCTGTGCCCCGGAAGCCGGAACAAAACTTTCGGGGCACAGACTGTTTATGTGTCAGGGTTTTTCGTTAGATTTGCAGTCAGATACCTTAAATCATACAGATGGAACGATTAAAAAAATCAGTGATTATTCTTGTATGCGCTGTCGCGGCCCTGTTGCCCGGCTGCACCCCGCGTCAGTCCGGCGAGTCAAAGACCATCAGGACGGAGATCCCCGACCGTCCGGCAGGTGCCACCGACCTGGTGGGTTTCGCCGCAGATCCGATCGATACGGTGCGTGTGGGATTTATCGGACTTGGTATGCGCGGTCCCGATGCGGTGAAACGCTTTACCGCTATCCCGGGTGCTAAGGTTGTGGCTGTATGCGATCTCGAGCAGGACAGGGTAGACCGCATGCAGGAATGGCTGAGAGGCAACGGCCTGGACAGCGTGGCCGGTTACGGTGGATCGGAAGACGCATGGAAGCAGCTGTGCGAGCGCCCCGACATAGACCTGGTGTATATCGCCACCGACTGGCTGCACCATGCCCCGATGGCGCTGTACGCTATGGACAACGGCAAGCATACCGCCATAGAGGTGCCGGCGGCAATGGATCTGGAGGAGATATGGTGGCTGGTGAACAAGGCAGAGGAGAAGCGTCTGCACTGCATGATGCTCGAGAACTGTGTGTATGACTTTTTCGAAATGAATACCCTCAATATGGCGCAGCAGGGACTGTTTGGCGAGGTGCTGCACACCGAGGGGAGCTATATCCACAATCTGGAGGAGTTCTGGCCGTATTACCACAACAACTGGCGTCTTGACTATAATCAGAAGAACCGTGGCGACGTGTATCCCACGCACGGCGTGGGTCCGGCGTGTCAGCTTCTGGACATACATCGCGGCGACCGCATGGAGACCCTTGTATCAATGGATACGAAGGCCGTGAACGGGCCTGCGTATATAGAAAAGAGTACCGGTGAGCGCCCTGACACGTTTGCCAACGGCGACCATACCATGACCATGATCCGCACTGTCAACGGAAAGACTATCCAGATACAGCACGATGTGCTTACTCCCCGTCCCTACAGCCGCATGTATCAGCTCACGGGAACCAAAGGATTTGCCAACAAGTATCCCCAGGAGGGGTATGCGTTCATGCCGGAGCAGTTGTCAGGCACGGAGGTGCCGGATCATGAGAATCTGAACGCCCACGGTTTCATAACCGACGGGCAGCGGGAAGCGCTTGTTGAGAAATACACCCATCCGATCATAAAGGAGGTGGGGGAAGTGGCGAAAAAAGTAGGGGGACACGGAGGTATGGACTATATCATGGACTACCGTCTGGTGTATTGCTTGCGCAACGGCCTGCCCCTCGACATGGATGTATATGACCTGGCGGAGTGGTGTTCGCTTATACCTCTGTCAAAGCTGTCGATCGAGAACGGCAACGCTCCGGTGGAGGTGCCTGACTTCACCCGCGGCGCCTGGAACAAGCAGAAGGGGTTCAGGCATGCGTTTGCCGCCGCTGTATGGGAGAGGGATCAGTCCTCGAGATAGTAGACGATGGTGGAGACTACGCGCACTTTCTTTACCGAGGGGTTGGAGGTGTCATCGATAGAAAACTGGCCCTGGTTGGCGGTTTTCATCTTGCCTACCTGCGAGCCGGAGTCTTTGGCGAACTGTGCGGCTGCCTCACGCGCGTTTTTGGTGGCGTCGGCTATCATGGCGGGCTTTATGTCGTTGAGCAGCGTGTATTGGTAATTGATATATGAGTTGCTGAAGGGGATCCCCTCTTTCAGCAGTTCAGACTGGCGTCCGATGAGTTCCTTCACCTCCTTCACTTTGGCAGTGTTGACGGTGACGGTGCAACTGAGAGAGTAATTATATTTGAAATTGCCGGAAGAATACTGGTTGGTGGTGGCGTTGTATGTGTCGGGTGTACCGATGGTGATGTCGTCCTTCGAGATGCCGTTTGATGTAAGGAACGCTACGATTTTCTGGTTGTATGAAGTCATCTGGTCATAGAGCGCCATGAGGTCGTTGCCGGCTACGCTATACTGGATGGGCCATGTCACATTGTTGGCTTCGACTTCACGCTCTGCCAGTCCTTTTACTGTGACCTGACGGTCGCGGAAAGCCATGTTGTTGATACCGGACCGGATAAAAATACCGAGGAAGAAGATGCCCGCGGCGATCAGCAGCGCCGCGATAATGTTTGAGGAGTTTAGTTTCATACCTGTTATGTTTTATGGCATTGAAAATATGTAGTTTTCTCTGTGTAGTGTGACTGCTTGTGTTGTATATGGTTTAATCAAAATGCAGTGAAAATGGAGCGCGATGACACCGTAAAGCATAATTGTAAGCACAGTTAATAATGCGCGGGGGCGCGGTTTTGTTTGGCCGCCATATGGCTTTTTTGTTTTTTAAGGCTCCGGTTCTGTTGGATGGGGTTATAATTTTGCCCGGCATAAATAACTTAAGTAATCGGAAATCATGAATATGACAGAAGAAACCGGACGCATAAAAGCGTCTGTAGACCGTCTCAAACTCCGCACTGCCGCCCGCGCCATAAACCTCATTGTGCTTCACTGCAGTGCCACACCCCAGGGACGTGATGTCACAGTGGCTGACATACGCCGCTGGCATCTGGAGCGCGGTTTTGCGGATATCGGTTACCATTTTGTGGTCCGACTTGACGGGACTGTGGAGGCCGGCCGCCCTGTGGACTGCATCGGCGCCCACTGCAAGGGGCATAACCGTAATTCAATCGGGATATGTTATGTCGGCGGCGCTGACACTTCGCTCCGTTCCAAAGACACCCGCACCACGCAGCAGAAACTTGCGCTCGCCATGCTGCTTGACCGCCTGAAATCCCTATACCCGGAAGCCACAGTCAGAAAGCACCGCGAACTTGCCGCCACCGAATGTCCCGGTTTCTGATGGCAATGCATGTCTCCCCCGCATTTTTATAATGGAACTAACTTGCAAAAATGTATATTTTTAGAATATTTATAAATGGTTTTATTGATGAAGATTTGTGGAATTTAAAATAAATAAGCTAAAATTTGCAAAAGCACATTCGTATGATTATATTTGCGGGACAATCATTCATGAACCTTAAAAA
>CADFRV010000241.1 GCA_902836725.1 Muribaculaceae bacterium | reverse complement strand
TATTCCATAACCAGATCACGCTCCATACGTTTTATTTTCTTGAAGCTGACCGAATAATCCACCGCCTGATCGTAAAGATCGCCATCAGCCACCCGACGGTCTATCAGGTCGCACACGTCATTGAAAGCGTTTTCCGCCTCCCCTGCGAGATATTTGCGCTGTATGAGGCCCATTAACGCCGCACTTATCTCTGTCCTGCCGCTGTAGTCGTTGCGTGGAGGCCGGATATCGGGGTTGCCCTGTACGTAACGGAACTTGTTATATGCCCTCAGACAGCTGTCTGACATAGCCACCGCACCTTCCGCATCGCCCAATGCACTGAGCAGCTGCACATACGGCTGAGATATGTAGATATATTCCGGGAAAAGCTCCGCACCTTTACGCAGTCTTGCGACATTATCCTCAAACGACGGGTTATCCTTTACCATCGTGCATCTTTTGAGTGATGCCGCGCTTTGCCGCCCCTGTTTCTCAGCACTCTCAAGGCCATAAGGCACAGTAGATCCTCCTGAGGTGCCGGGGTTCAAGTCTACATAAAACGACTTGTAGACATTCACCTTTTCTCCGGCATTCATTGCCGGGCTCCAGTGCATTTTTTCTGCGACACGCACAATCTCCCTCAGCAACGCCGGATGTTTCACTTTCCGGCATTCCACGCCTGTGACAGTGCCGTCCTTGCGTATCACGCAGTCTACAGTCACCGCCCGCAGTTTTTCCGCTTTCCAGGCATCCTCAGGATATTTGAAATGACGGCGGAAAAAGTCATTGACACCGGGATTGAACTTCGGAGGAGTGTCCGACTGCAAAAGCACCGAACCGTCCACATCTCCGTGATAAGCAAAACCCTTGAAATAATCCCAGAAGTTTTCGGTCTGAACTTCAAATCCTATCGGACTTTCATCATATGCCGTCTCCGCCGTCACTCCGGAATGGAGTGATGACAAAAATGACAAAATGATAAACGTGACTGATGGTTTATTCATAAACAGCGGATGAAATTGTGTGCGGTATGAGTTTCCCTAAACGCGAATTTAGCGCCTGTAATATACAAAATATATTGTACACAGACAAAGACACCACATGCATTTAACTTAAGTTAACCATATGCAGTATTCGTAACATTCAGGAGAAACAAAAGAGCTCAAAATTTTGACATATACCTCAGTAAAATGGCCCCACGGAAATAATATTTTCTTGCTGCTGCTTGTATGCGGATTTGTCAGTAACTTTGCAAAATAAAGTATTACTGACATGAAGAGAAAAGAGGAAACGAATTCTATAATAGAGATATGTCCGATCCGCAATGTTGTGGCACGTTTCGGCAACAAATGGTCGCTGCTGGTACTGCTTGTCATAAACGACAAAGGTGTCGTGAGATTCAACGAATTGGGACGTCTGATACCCGACATATCAACCCGTGTGCTATCCACAACACTCAAAACACTTGAAGCGGACGGCCTCATTGACCGGAAGGTATATGCCCAGGTTCCCCCGAAAGTAGAATATACGCTGACCCCGACAGGAGAATCGCTTATCCCGCTGATAATGCAGCTGACAGAATGGGCGCAAAACAATATGAAAACGGTGATGGCACACCGCAGAAAATATGAGTCCGGGGAATGACCGTTTCCAGGATAAGAATTATTGTATAGACCCAAAGAAGACCTTAGCCGTAAAGATGATCGGCATGCCAGGTGATTTCGTCATAATCCCAGATCACATCTGATGGTAGTCTTTGGCGAGGCCGCCGGCACCAGTTTCCTTGTAAAGCGACGGGAGGTCGTGGCCGGTCTCTTTCATTACTGTGACGAGTTTGTCGAATGACACGCGGTGCACGCCGTCGGAAAGCGATGCATATATGTTGGCATCAAGGGCCCGGGCAGCAGCATAGGCATTGCGCTCGATACATGGGATCTGAACCAGACCGCACACGGGGTCGCAAGTCATGCCGAGATGGTGCTCAAGCCCCATTTCGGCTGCATACTCTATCTGTGCCGGACTGCCGCCGAAAAGCTGCAGGGCTGCCCCGGCGGCCATCGCACAGGCCACGCCGACTTCACCCTGGCAACCGACTTCCGCACCTGAGATGCTGGCGTTTTCCTTGACGATATTTCCGATGAGGCCTCCGGTGGCCAGTGCGCGCAACACACGTATCTCAGGTAAATCGCGGCTTTTCCAGATATGGTAGAGCACACCGGGAAGCACTCCGCACGAACCGCATGTGGGAGCGGTGACAATAACCCCGCCCGAGGCATTCTCCTCACTCACGGCAAGAGCATACGCGAAAGTTAGTCCGCGAGATTTCAGATTGTCGCGGAAGCCGGCGGCTTTCACATAATATTGGGCGGCTTTACGGCGCAGATTCAACGGTCCCGGAAGGCGTCCTTCGCGGACGATACCACGTTCCACAGCGTTCTTCATCGCAACCCACACGTCGTGCAGATAATCCCATATTTCAGGTCCCTCACACTCTTCCACATATTCCCAATAGCACTTTCCAGTGCGCTCGCAATATTCGAGGATATCGGTGAGCTTGTTCATGGGATATATATCCTTCGACTCCGACTCGGCATCACCCTCTATCTTTATGGCACCTCCGCCCACACTGTAGACCGTCATTTTGAACATCACCTCCCCTGCTGCATCGAGAACTTTGAGAGTGAGGGCATTGGGGTGATAAGGCAGGAAAATATCGGGATGCCATATGATCTCGACCGGCTTTCCGGTGGTGGCAAAAACGTCTTCAATGGCAACATCAGTCATATGTCCTTTGCCCGTAGCGGCAAGGCTTCCGAAAAGTTCCACTTCATATCTTTCAGCTCCCTCAGGGGCGCGCTTGAGGAATTCTTCAGTGGCCTGTCTCGGTCCCATCGTATGGCTTGATGATGGACCGGTGCCGATGCGGTATATTTCTTTGACTGATTTCATCAGACTTTAGTTTTTTATCCGGCAAATTTACATATAAATCGCGAGATTTCTACACCGACAGAATAAAAAGGGCAAGGCTGCAACAAATTGTCTGTCCATCAGGCAATTTCTGATTTGCAACGATAACCGCACCTGGTGCAGTTTAGCCACTTCATCTTTTGCAGCCTCCATGCTCTCTACTTGAATCGGCTCAGATCCGGATTTGACAAGCAAACCAGACATGAGCCGACGATCAGATTCGAAGACATCAACAATAAGAATTTTGTTCATATGGAATATTATAGATCTAAAAATTTATACTACCGGACGTACCCGCGAACTGAACGCATGCCAGCATAAACAACGCGGTGAAATATCGCCAATACTTTTCCATTTGCTATTATAGTATAGATGCCATTATTCCCTCACTTCAAAGCTTAAAACTCGCGCATTTCATCGCGGCCATCGAGCCACCCGATCATATTAAGCACCAACAGATTCCAATTCCGAAAGCCTTTGTTCATAATAGGTTCACCGGTCAACGGTTCGTAGTACTCGTGCATCTCGCCAAACCTCTCGAAATCGCGGCCAAGCATCAGCACCGTCTTTTCAGCAAGTTCGCGGGCCTCTTTTTCATATCCATAGTTAACCAGCCCGCGCCACACAAACCAGTTGG
>CADFRV010000240.1 GCA_902836725.1 Muribaculaceae bacterium | reverse complement strand
AGGAGGATGTGATCTCACTGTTCGAAGGTATGGCCAAGCATCTCTTCAAGGAACTGCGTGGTGTGGAGCTTACGGAGCCGTTTGTGCGCATGCCCTGGAGCGAGGCTATGAAATATTACGGAAGCGACAAGCCCGACCTGCGTTTCGGTATGAAGTTTGTGGAGCTGATGGATATAATGAAGGGTTCAGGCTTCTCGGTGTTTGATGACGCCGCATATATAGGCGGCATATGCGCCAAAGGTGCCGCAAGCTATACCCGCAAGCAACTCGATCAGCTTACCGACTTTGTGAAGCGTCCGCAGATCGGCGCCAAAGGTATGGTATATGCCCGTGTTGAGGCTGACGGCAGCGTGAAATCGTCGGTAGACAAATTCTATTCGCAGGAGACACTCCAGAAGATGAAAGAGGCTTTCGGCGCGGAACCGGGCGATCTTATCCTCATACTCAGTGGCGACGATGCCATGAAGACCCGCAAGCAGCTTTGCGAGCTGCGACTGGAGATGGGCAACCGTCTGGGTCTGCGCGACAAGAACAAGTTCGCCTGCTTGTGGGTGGTTGACTTCCCGATGTTCGAATGGAGCGACGAGGAGCAGCGCCTGATGGCCATGCACCATCCGTTTACCCATCCCAAGGATGAGGATATCCCCATGCTTGATACCGATCCGGCTGCCGTGCGTGCCGATGCATATGACATGGTGGTCAACGGTGTGGAAGTCGGCGGCGGATCTATCCGTATCCACGACAGCGAGCTGCAGGCCAAGATGTTCGAGATCCTCGGATTTACTCCCGAGAAGGCTCAGGAGCAGTTCGGCTTCCTGATGAACGCCTTCAAGTTCGGAGCGCCCCCTCACGGTGGTCTGGCATATGGTCTGGACCGTTGGGTCTCGCTGTTCGCAGGTCTCGACAGCATCCGCGACTGCATCGCCTTCCCGAAGAACAATTCCGGCCGCGACGTCATGCTCGAGGCTCCCGCGCCTCTTGATCAGAAGCAGCTTGACGAGCTGCAGCTTGAACTCGCCCCTGCCGAGGAGAAAAAGGCGTGAGCGCATCAGTTGACTTGTAAATAATAATGAGGTGAACATGCCGCAGGGTAATGCCGAGGCATTTCACCTCATATTATAATATAAACAAAAGTAATGAAAATCAGGGAGATTACAGACGCATTGGAGGCTTATGCCCCACCTTCGCTTCAGGAGAGCTATGACAATACCGGCTATCAGACAGGAAATCCGGACAACGAGGCCACCGGAGCGTTGCTGTGTGTGGATGTAACGGCAGACACGGTGCGTGAGGCGGTGGAGAAAGGATATAATCTTATCGTATCGCATCATCCGCTGCTGTTCCGCGGGGTAAAATGCGTTATCGGGCGTGACCGCCCCGAGCGGGTGTTGGCGGAAGCGATACGTAACGACATCACAATCTACTCCTCGCACACGGCGATGGACAGTGCCGTAGGAGGAGTGTCATGGCGCATGGCTGAAATGCTTGGGCTTGAGGATGTGAAGGTGCTCGTGCCGTCGCGTCCCGGGGCCGAAACCGGTCTCGGAGCTGTAGGCGATCTTCCTGTGGCGGTGGATATGGAGACGTTTCTCGCAAAGGTCAAGGAGGCTTTCGGGTGTGCGATGCTGCGGGTATCGCGTTTTTCGCCGTCGCAGCCGGTGAGCCGGGTGGCGTTATGCGGGGGAGCTGCAGGAGAGTTTGTGCCTGAAGCGATAGCCGCAGGCGCAGACATCTATGTCACCGCCGACTGCAAACTAAACCAGTTTTTAGACCATGCAGGCGATATAGTGCTGGTTGATGCCGGACATTTTGAGACTGAGGAATGTACAAAGCGGATTTTTTTCGACGTAATAACGGAAAAATTTCCTAACTTTGCAGTCTGTTATTCAGAGACTGAAAAAAATCCTATAATATATTTGTAAGCAGAAATGGCTAACGATAAAATCAAAACCGAGAACCTCTCTGTGGAGAGCCGCCTCCGCTCACTGTATGAGCTCCAGACTATCCTCACTGAGATCGACCGCATCAAAATTATCCGCGGTGAGCTTCCTCTGGAGGTGAAAGACCTGGAGGATAATCTTGAAGGTCTCCGTACACGTATCGCCAACTACACCGCTGAAATCGAGGAACTCCGCGTGAAACTCGCGCAGGAAAAGGACAAGATCGCCGACGCCCAGAATAAGATAGCGCGCTACAAGGAGCAGCTTGACAATGTGCGCAACAACCGTGAGTTCGACCTCCTCACAAAAGAGGTGGAATTCCAGACACTCGAGATCGAGCTGTGCGAAAAGCACATCAACGAATATTCGCGTCTGATCGATAACAAGACCTCCGATATAGAGGCTACCAAGGAGAAGATCACAGACAACGAGCATATCCTCTCCGAGAAAAAGGCCGAGCTTGAGGAGATTGTGACAGAGACACGCCAGGACGAGGAGCGTCTGCGTCAGCAGGCCAAGGAACTTGAGGCACATATCGACGACGAGCGCACTCTCACGGCATTCAAGCGCATACGCAAGAACGCCCGCAACGGTCTCGGTCTGGTATGCATCCAGCGCAACGCCTGCGGAGGTTGCTTCAACCGCATTCCGCCGCAGAAACAGCTCGAGATAAGAATGCATAAGAAGATTATCGTGTGCGAATACTGCGGCCGAATCATAATCGATCCGGAGATTGCAGGTCTGCCTGACGAGACTTCCGCAAAATAAGACATAGGATATGAAACGGTGTGTCGCGTTGCGGAAAGCATCCGACTGCCGGCAATGATATAAGGGTGATGTGTCAGAAATAATGGCTGATACATCGCCTTTCTTTTTGACGGCTACGCCCGGTTTTATGACTGTATTGGTCTGAAAGCCGTTTTTTCGGCGCATTTTGTCATTTTTTTTGTCAATATGCAGTCTCTTTGCCGTTTTTTTTCTAATTTTGCACTCTGTTTAAAGCAGCCCGTCCACTCGTAAACGGGACACTGTTCCGTGTGAAGTCAATCGTCTGGAGTAATGGATGTAAATTCTGCACATTTATATATTGGGCTCGCCAATAGGTAAATTAAAAGTTTTTAGAAAAAGTATGAAGCTATTACAAGCCAAACTTGCTAAATATACCGCACCGCAGGAAGCCAAGGCGGCTGGAGTTTACCCCTATTTCAGGGCTATCTCTTCAGAGCAGGAACCGGAGGTGATCATTAACGGTAAGAAAGTATTGATGTTCGGCTCCAATTGCTACTCCGGCCTGGTTTCCGATCCCCGTATTAAAGAAGCTGCCATAGAGGCTATAAAGAAATATGGTACCGGTTGTGCCGGATCCCCCTTCCTCAATGGCACCCTTGATCTCCACAAACAGCTTGAGGCAAGGATAGCAGAGTATATCGGCAAAGAGGATGTGATGATCTATTCTACCGGTTTCGAGGTGAATCTGGGTGTGGTGTCATGTCTTACCGGCCGTGAGGACTATATACTCTGGGACGAGCAGGACCATGCATCAATCATCGAGGGGCGTCGCCTCAGCTTTTCGCAGTCTCTGAAATATCGCCACAACGATATGGACTCGCTTGAGAAGCAGCTCCAGAAATGCGCTCCCGACAAAGTGAAGCTCATCGTTACAGACGGTGTGTTCTCGATGGAGGGCGA
>CADFRV010000239.1 GCA_902836725.1 Muribaculaceae bacterium | reverse complement strand
GTAAAAATGGTTGTAAAGAGGATTGTAATCATCTAATAATTTTGCCTATGAACCGAAAATTACTCACATTGTTATTGGCGGCGGGAACGCTTGTGGCGTCCCAGGCAGTAGAACCGGTGCGCGGACTGACGGCCGGTGTAAAACAGATATCTACGGCGGGACATGCGGCCACTCCGCACTCGGTATTCGCCGAGCCGGTCGTGAAATCTCCGGTAAAGGTGCTTGATGAAGCGCCGGAGAATACACAGGAAGTACCTTTCACACATCGCCTCGGGAAGAGTGATGCCGAGACCAAGCTGTATGATCTTACGGATGCCAATCTTGATGGGCGTACATGGAAAATCGGCGGTTTCACGGCTTATTCGGTGTGCATGGCTCCTAACAGTGCTGATGTGGAGGCGGCAGACGACTGGCTGTGGTCTCCTCCGGTGCATCTTGAGGCGGGAAAAACATACCGTGTCACTCTGGATTGTGGCCGTTCAACCGGCACAACTCCCGAAAAGGAGGAGCGGATGGAGATAAAATTCGGCTCCGAGCGCACAGTTTCCGGTATGACGCATGAGGCTATGCCGGCATTTTCATACAAAAACAAGGATTTCGAGACATTCGACCATGATTTCACCGTGGAAGAGGAGGGGTATTACTATTTCGGCATACACTGCCTTTCTCCAAAAGCCACTTCCGGAAGTGCCAAGGTATGCAATTTCGGAGTTAAGGTGGCGACGCCGAAGCTTGTGCCTGCCGCAGCGGGTACGCTGACATATGTGCCAGGCGAGAAAGGATCGTTAGTGTCGGCATGCACCTATACAGCCCCCACTGTCGATGTGGAAGGTGGCGCTCTGGATGCGATAACAAAAGTGACAGTGCTTACCAACGGGAAAGAGACCCATGAGTTCACGGATGTGACCCCCGGAGAGACCATAGATTTCGAGACCACTTTCGCCAATCATGGCAACAACAAGCTTGAAGCCGTAGCCTATAGATATGATGTGGCGGGTGAGACCGCATCGATTTCCAGGATATGGGCCGGCCCCGACACACCGTGTCCGGTGACTAATGTGCAGGTGAGTCTGAGCGACGATTTCAAGCATGTGACCCTGAGCTGGGATCCGATTACCGAAGTGGGCGAGCATGGCGGCTGGGTAGATGCCTCGCAGGTGGTATACTATGTATTCGACGCGTTCGGCAGCTATTACGATCCTGCGATAGCCGAGACAGAGGAAACCTCGGTGACTTTCGATTATTCTGATATGGAAGGACAGGATTTCATGGCTTACCAGATTACAGCCGGCGTGGGATACAATTATTCGCTGGATGTGGCAAGTTCGATTGTGACTGTGGGAACTCCTGAGGCCGCCCCGTGGAAAGAAAGTTTCGTGGACGGGAAACAGGAGACCGTATGGTGCATAGACCCGAAGTCAAGCCAGCAGGTGATGTACGGGATAATGCATGACAACGAAGTGCAGACAAACATTGACGACGAGGAAGCCGAGCCGACATATCTCAATTCGCAGGACGGCGACAACGGTTTCTTCCTGATCCTTCCGATGGAAAAGGATGCGATGTTCGGGATCTTCACCACGAAAATATCGCTTGCCGCCCTTTCCAATCCTGTGCTCGAATTCTATTACCAGGGCAAAGGGAGCGCACTTGATGTGCTGCTCGCAAAAGGTGTGCAGAATTTCGAGGAGGTGAGATCTATCGATCTGCGCGAGGAGCCAACGGATGACTGGACCCGATGCACCATCAGCCTTGCCGACTTCAAGGATCTGCCGTACATACAGGTGGAGCTGAGGGTACGCGGCATACATAACGACGAGACAACCACATGGAGTGTGCCCATCGACAATGTGCGTGTGAGGGACCTTCTGCCAGACAACCTTGCCATAGCGTCTGTCGGTGCTCCGGCCGAGGTAAAGGCTGGAGACACATATGTGGTCACCACCACTGTGGAAAACAGCGGCAGCAGTGCCGCCGAGGGCGCTGTCGTGGAACTGTATGCCGGTGGAACGCTGGTTGACAGCAAGCAGATTGGCACGCTCGAGCCTTACGGCCGTGTGACAGTATCCGCCGAACTGGGCGCCTCGCTGTTTGATCCCGCTACAATCGCTTTGAGCGCGAAAGTGGTGTGGGATAAGGATATGGATACATCTGACAATGAAGGAACAGCCACTGTGAAAGTAACGCAGACGGCATATCCCACGGTGACCGGGGTGGAAGGCAAATCTACCCTCAACGGTGTATGGCTTAAATGGACTGCTCCTGATTTCCAGGAATACACCGAGGCTGTGTCGCGCACCGAGGACTTCGAGAGCGCCGACTATGAGCCGCTGACAAACCGCGATTTCGGAGGATGGACGCTGCTTGATCTCGATGGCGGGAAGACTTACACGTATCTTAATGATGTAAACAATCCCTATCGCACACAGCCGATGGCATATCAGCTGTATAATCCGGTGACCGCCGGTGTACCCGAGGAGTATCTCATAGATGTGCCCCCGCACAGCGGCGAGACCCTTCTGGTGGCATGGAGTACAAACGGCCCCAACGACAACTGGCTGATCTCGCCCGAACTGTCGGGCGCGGCACAGACTGTAAGTTTCTGGGCACGCAGTTTCACCATCGCATACGGCGAGGAGTTTGAGGTGTATTATTCTCTTACCGGAAAGGAAGTCGATGATTTTGTGAAAGTGGACGAGGTGGTCAACTATCCTGAAGGCGCCTATGCTTATGTGCCTGAGGATTGGACCGAGTTCAGTTTCGCAGTACCCGAGGGCGCCAGATATTTCGCAGTGCGCCATACTTCCTATGACACTTATGCGCTTTATCTGGACGATTTCGTGTTTGAAACGTCCGGGGAGCTTCCCTCTGATATCGAGATCACCGGCTACAACATATACCGCAACCATGAAAAGGTGGTTGATGAGCCTGTGACAGATACCTCGTGGACAGATGCCGGGCTTGAAAGCGACACCTACACCTACCATGTGACTGCAGTGTACAATTACGGAGAATCGCCTGTGAGCGCACCTTGTGAGGTGGCGTATGTGCAGACAGGGGTAAAGACTGCTGAGACGGCCGGTGATGTGACTGTGAAGGCTGACGGCGGATGTATTGTGGTGGACGGTGCCGAGGGGATGCCGCTTGCCGTGGCATCAGTAGACGGGAAAACACTCACCCGTATGGTCGCTTCTGCCCATGAAGTGATACCGGTCTCTACAGGTGTATATCTGGTACGTGCCGGAGACAAGGTGGTGAAAGTCGTGGTAAAGTGATCGTCCTGATCAGGGATCATTGAACTATATGTAGGCGCCATGCGGTTGAAATCGCATGGCGCCTTGCCTTTCGGGGGCGGGTGTGGTTCTGGTCATCGTGATTCGAAAAAATGGCGCCCGAAGTGAAAGATAAATGTCGGGCGAATGTGCTGTCTGTCAGGGAGGATATGGGTGTACAAGAGGATATGTTGTAAATTTTTGCAGATTTTTTTGCTGAATTGTTTGCGTGATTCAAAATTAGTGCTTAACTTTGCAACCGCAAATGAGACGGTAAGCGGCCAAGCCGCAGGAATCTCATGGTAGAACTTTGAAAAGAATGCCTCTTTAGCTCAGTTGGCCAGAGCACGTGATTTGTAATCTCGGGGTCGT
>CADFRV010000238.1 GCA_902836725.1 Muribaculaceae bacterium | reverse complement strand
GAATTTTAAAATGGCATAAAACCCAGTTTAAAATGGGTGCTGTAATAAGAATTCTTGAAAGCAAAAAAAAATCCGAACACAAGGATTTTTATTCAGAGTGTTTGAAATATGTGCGTAAGCATACGTGGTCTACACTGTTTGACAATAGAGTTTCATTATATAAAAAAGCTCTATTGATAGGTTGCTGCATCTCTCCGCATATTATGGCGCGTATGGATATATTGAGAAGAAAAGAGATCTCTAAAAAGAGTGTCTGAAAGTAATAGAAAACTTATTGTTTCAAGATGAATATCGGTATCGTCACACACTATGATGTGCACAACCACGGGGCTGTGCTGCAACTGACGGCTCTCAAGCGGGTGCTCGAGGGGATGGGGCATAAGGCGCAGGCACTGAGGTTCGACAAGAATTACGACTTTCTCGGGCATGACAAGAAAGCGAAATATTCCATCGGGCTCGGTTCGGTGGGGATATATATTGATTATCTCCGGGAGAATGGCCTGTCGAAGACACTGTACAATTTCCGTAAACGCAAGACATTGCGCGCATTTCTCGCGAAATATGGCATAATTGGGGAATACTACTCGGAGGCGCAGGATATCGACCTCACTGTGGTGGGATCAGACGAGGTTTTCGCGTTGCACACGGGGCCGACACCGATATTCTTCGGATATGCCGCTCCTTCGCGCAGGGTGATTTCATATGCCGGCAGTTTCGGTCCCACGGTCATAAGGGATATCGACCGTCTCAATTGCCGCGGCTTTGTGGCAGGGGGGCTGAAAGGTATGGAGGCTCTTTCCGTGCGCGACGAGAACAGCCGCGCCGTGGTGGAGAATCTGCTTGGCTTCTCGCCGCAGAGGGTATGCGATCCCGTGTTGCTTTACGGATATGAACGCGAGCTGAATGCCGGCGGCAACCCAATGCCTGGAGCGAAACCTTACCTTCTGGTGTATGCATATGATGCGCGGATGAACGATCCCGAAGAGACCGATGCCATACGTGCCTATGCCCGCTCACGGGGACTGGAGATCGTGTCGCCCGGATTTTTCCATGCGTGGGCCGACAGGAATGTGGACTGTGATCCAGAGCAGCTGCTCCTATGGTTCAAACACGCCTCGGGGGTAGTGACCGACACATTCCACGGCACTGTGATGTCGATCATTTCCCGCACACCTATGGCGGTGAAGACCCGCGACAACGCCAACAAGATACTCGCGCTTCTCGACGAGCATGGCCTGGCCGACCGCCGCGTTGCCGGTTTCGGTGATCTGGATGCGGTTTTCTCGCGCGAAATTGACTGGAAACGTGTCGACAATGCTGTATGTGAGCACAGGAAGCAATCTATGGACTGGCTGAAAACTGCGGTTGATGGAGCGCAGTAAGAAGTATATGAGACTCTTGAGCCGATCACGGTTGATTGTATTGCGTAAACACACTTATAATTGGTGGATATGTTAGAGAGTAAGGTTTATGAGAGGGGGAGGGATGCCGCGGTGCCTGTTGTGCCGGTGAGTGTGCTCCTGTCGCTCTACTCGCGTGAGAAACCGCAATATCTCAGGGAGGCGCTGTCGAGCATCATGGAGCAGACGGCAATGCCCGCTGAGGTGGTGATGGTGCTTGACGGACCGGTGGGCGACGGTCTTCGCGGAGTGCTTGATGAATTCTCCCGTCGGGGAGGGGATGCTCCGGACTTCCGCATCGTCAGACTGGAGAAAAACGTGGGGCTCGGGCGCGCTCTGTCCGAGGGATTGCGCCACTGCGGTAACGGGCTTGTGGCACGTATGGATACCGACGATGTGATGATGCCCAACCGCATTGAGGAGCAGTACCGCTACATGGCCTCGCATCCCGATATCGCCGTGTGCGGGGCGTGGATCGACGAGTTTGTGGAGCAGGCTGATGGAAGCCGCCATGTGGTCTCCACACGCCGCCTCCCTGTGGAGCATGATGATATCGTCTCCTTCGGAAAGGGGCGCAACCCGATGAACCACCCTGTGGTGATGTTCCGCAAAAGCCGGGTGGAGGCCGCCGGCGGATATGAGCATTTCCCGTTGTTCGAGGATTACTATCTCTGGGTGAAAATGCTCTGCCGCGGCGAGAAGTTTCACAACCTGCCCCAGAGCCTGCTGTGGTTCAGGCAGTCAGACGATGTGTACAAGCGCCGCGGGGGATGGCGGTATGCAATGGATGAGGTGGGATTTCAGCGCGCCATATGTCGCCTGGGTTATATCGGCCGCGTGACTATGATGAAGAATGTGGCCATAAGGTTTGGGGTGAGGCTTGTGCCGAACGGTCTCAGGGGCTTGATATACAAGCGGCTGTTGCGCAAGTAACAGTATGATGATGGCGGACGGTGCCGTCTTTTCACGTGTATTTTTGAATCAGGGTTTAATCGGAGATCGTGTATTGCTTGTCTCCGGCCCGTAAGACTTATACAATAATGAAAGTTGTTACAATTGGAGGCAGTGGATTCGTGGGGACGCGTCTGCTGGGGCTTCTTACAGAGGCTGCCTGGGAGAAGGGGGAAAGTTGGGAGGTGAAAAATGTGGATCTTCAGCCGAGCCATTTTTTTCCTGACGTGACGGTGATCGGCGATGCCAGAGTGCGCGAGGATATGGAACGCGAGCTGAAAGGCGCCGATGTGGTGGTGCTGCTGGCAGCACAGCACCGCGACGACATCTGGCCGGTGGATCTGTATTACGACACCAATGTAGGGGGCATGAAAACGGTGCTCGCGGCCATGGAGAGCTGCGGGGTGAAGCGCATCCTGTTTTTCTCGTCTGTGGCGGTTTACGGCATCAACAAGAAATGCCCCGATGAGAATCATGCCAAAGATCCTTTCAACCACTACGGGAAATCGAAGTGGGAGGCCGAGCAGGTGCTCCGCTCGTGGTGGGAAGAGGGTCACCGCGACTGGAACGTCACAGTCGTGCGTCCCACGGTGATTTTCGGCGAGCGCAACCGAGGCAACGTCTACAATCTGTTGCGCCAGATAAGCGGCGGACGTTTCCTTATGGTAGGGAAAGGGGAGAACCGCAAGTCGATGGCATATGTGGGCAACGTGGTAACCTTCGTGAAATATGCGCTCGAGCACCTCAGGGAGGGCTACAACGTGTTCAACTATGTGGATAAGCCAGACCTTACCATGAATGAGCTTGTGAGCCACGTGAGCAAGGTGCTTCACAAGCATATACCTATGACGCACTTCCCCTACTGGATGGGGATGGCAGGAGGATACTGTTTCGACCTTCTGGCCAAGATGACAGGCAGGAAACTTGCCGTAAGTTCGGTGCGTGTAAAGAAATTCTGTGCCACTACGGAGTTTGACGCCACTAAGGCCCACACCTGTGGTTTCAAGGCGCCTTACACTCTGGCCGAGGGTATGGCACGCACGCTTGAGTTCGAGTTCGTGCATCCGCAGCCTGCCGACGGCATCACTTTCAAATCGGAATAGCACTGCATTGCGGCACGCCGCACAGGCGTCAGCATACAACAAGAGGCAGACACCATTTGGCGGTATCTGCCTCTTGTTTTATTATAATGCGAATATTACTGGCGTCCGGAAACGGCAGCCTCGCGCGAGATCTTGCTGACGAGACCCTGGAGCACCTTGCCCGGGCCGAGTTCCACGAACTCGGTAGCGCCGTCGGCAACCATGTTCTGCACGGTCTGTGTCCAGCGCACCGGAGCGGTGAGCTGTGCCACGAGGTTGGCTTT
>CADFRV010000237.1 GCA_902836725.1 Muribaculaceae bacterium | reverse complement strand
CTGGGGGCTGCCGGCGCCACACACGGCGCTCTGGCGGCCGGATCCCTTGCAACTACCTTTACCAATTCGCAGGGACTGCTGCTTATGCTTCCCAATATGTTCAAGATAGCGGGAAATCATCTTCCGGCGGTGTTTCATGTCGGCGCACGCTCTGTGGCCACTCATGCCCTGAGTATTTTCGGTGACCATTCCGATGTGATGGCCACACGTGCAAGCGGTTTTACCTATCTTGCATCGGCGTCGGTTCAGGAAGCTATGGATCTTGCTCTTGTCGCACATCTGGCGGCTGTGGAGGGGAGCCTCCCTGTATGCCATTTCTTTGACGGATGGCGCACTTCAAACCAGATGTCGACAATAGAGGTAATTGATTATGAAACTATATGGCCTCTTGTGGACTGGGAGAAGGTGCGTGCCTTCAGGGCAAGGGCTTTGAATCCCGACCATCCCGTACTGGCCGGTTCGGCACAGAACGCCGATGTATATTTCCAGAATTCCGAGGCCTCCAACAGCTCGTATGCCGCCTTCCCCGATATTGTGCAGAAAATTATGGACCGTGTGGGCGATGCGATCGGGCGCCGTTACCATCTGTTCGATTATGACGGAGATCCCGAGGCAGAGGTGGTGCTTGTCTCTATCGGTTCGAGCTGCGAGGTGATAGAGCAGACGCTTGACGCCCTTGCCGCGATGGGATACAAGGCCGGTGTGGTGAAAGTGCGTCTGTTCCGGCCGTTCTCGGCCGAGGCGCTTATGAAAGTTGTTCCTGAGACCGCGCATACTATAGTGGCGCTTGACCGCACCAAAGAGCCGGGGGCCGAAGGGGAGCCGCTTTTCAAGGATGTGGCCACCGCCACGGTGATGACCGGGCGAACCGGCATAAGGGTACTCGGATGCCGTTACGGACTGGCGAGCAAGGAGTTCAATCCCGCTATGGTGAAAGCTGTGGTGGATGAGGCTATGAAACCTGATGCCCGCAGATTTTTCACTGTGGGTATCACAGACGATGTGACACATCTTTCCGTAGATGTGGATTATGGTTTCCGGTTGCCGCATGCCGCATCAGGAAATGCATCGCCCTATCAGGCCGTATTCTATGGCATGGGATCTGACGGCACGGTAGGAGCCACACGGCAGGCTGCCAGGATAGTTGTGGAAAACAGTGCGCTGTATGCCCAGGCCTATTTCTCGTATTCGGCGAAGAAATCAGGCGGATACACCACATCGCAGTTGCGTGTGGGGAGCGAACCGGTGCGCGCCGATTATAATATAGTGGGCGCCGACTATGTGGGATGCAATAAAGACACATATGTGAACCGTTTCCGTATGCTTAAGGATATCCGCGACGGTGGCATTTTCGTGTTGAACTGTTCATGGAATGACAGCCAGCTCGAGACACAGCTTCCTGCGCATATGAAAAGGAGCATAGCGCTGAAAAAACTTGATTTTTATGTGATAGACGCGCAGGCCATAGCGCGCACCGTGGGGCTTGGAGTGAGAGTGAACATGATAATGGAGACGGTCTTCTTCCATCTGGCCGGCATCCTGCCTTTCGATGTGGCTATGGCGGGGCTTAAGAAGGAGATAACCGCATCTTATATGCATGAAGGGGGAGATGTGGTGCAGAAAAACCTCAAGGCTGTGGATATGGCCGTGGGGGCTTTGAGCAAGGTCGATATACCTGCTTCCTGGGGGAATGAGGCGCCATATGTGGTGCCCGCACAGAGTCTGCCGAAAGGCATTCCGCATGACACTAAGAGCTTTTTCAGTGTTATTTCCGAGCCGTGTCTGCGTCTGGAAGGTAACGGGTTGCCTGTATCGGTGTTTTCACCCGACGGTCATATGCCGATGGGCACCACGGCCTTCGAGAAACGCCGCATAGCCATCAATGTGCCCCGCTGGAATCCCGAACGGTGCATACAGTGCACCGAGTGCTCGTTCGTATGTGCCCATGCGGCGATACGTCCCGTTCTGTTCTCCCCGCAGGAGATGGATAATATTCCCGCCGACATGGCTCCGAAACTGCTCACGATACCCTCGAAACTTTCTGGCAAGGTGGCAGGTGCAGACGGGATGCGCTACAGGATACAGGTATACACGGAAGATTGCACGGGATGTTCCTCCTGCGCGGTAATATGCCCCGGGCGTGCCCTTGACATGGTGCCGGTCGAGACCCAGATACCCCGGCAGGCGCCGTTGCTTGATTTCATTCAGAAAAACATATCTGTGAAAGACAGGCTCGTGCCACGGTTTACCATTGACGGTTCACAGTTCCAGCAGCCGCTTCTTGAGTTCTCGGGCGCCTGTGCCGGATGCGGCGAGACACCTTATGTGAAACTTCTCACGCAGCTCTTCGGCGAGCGCATGCTTGTGGCGAATGCTACCGGCTGTTCGTCGGTTTGGGGGGCCAATTATCCGAGCAACGCCTATTGCCGCCGCAGTTCCGACGGACGCGGTCCGGCATGGGGCAACTCACTCTTCGAGGACAATGCGGAATATGGTTACGGCATGGCCGTAAGCTGCCGTCAGCGGCGTCAGTCGCTGCTTGTCGCCGCAAAAGCGCTCCTCGCTGCAAAGCCGGCAGACGAGGCGCTGACTTCGGCACTTGGCGGATGGATAGAAGCCTTCGACAATCCCGACGGGTCGTACACATGCGGCAAAACGCTTGTGGATGCTTTGAAAGCCTTCGATGCCTCGGCAGACGCTGCCGCCGGCAAGCTGAAAGAGGCTATACTTTCCGATGCCGATATGCTCGGCAAGAAAAGCGTATGGGCCATCGGCGGCGACGGATGGGCTTATGACATCGGTTTCGCAGGACTTGACCATGTGCTCGCCACAGGAGAGGATATAAATCTCCTGGTAATGGATACGGAGTGTTACTCCAATACCGGAGGACAGACCTCCAAAGCCACTCCGCTCGGCGCCGTTACCAAATATTCCCCTGCCGGCAAGCGGACTTTCAAAAAGGACCTCGGCCGGATGATGATGACCTATGGCACGGTATATGTGGCCTCGGTGGCTATCGGTGCAAACTATCAGCAGACTATCGACGCCATGCGCGAGGCGGAAGCATATCCGGGTCCCTCCATAATAATAGCCTATTGCCCCTGTATCAACCACGGCATACGCGCGGGGATGGGCAATTCCATCGTGGAGGAGCGTATGGCTGTGCAGGCCGGATATTGGCCGATATACAGGTTCAATCCTCTGTTGGCTGCGCGCAGGCTTTCGCCATATATCGCCGACCACATCGCGGGCACCGACGGATTGCCCGCTACCGGATCACCCTCTGCGGCGGAGACCGCCGGCGACATAGCATCCGGTGAAGGGGGATGGATAAAGGTAAATGACGAGAACAGTCTGCTCACTGTCGATTATCCGTTGCAGAAGAGCGGCGCGGCAGCTGATGCCGTTGACGGCGGCAGTATGCCCGGCGCTGTTTTCCCCGAAACGAGGCTGAATGCGTTCCTTGACGGGGAAGACCGTTATGCCGACATAACAGTCGTCGCACCTGACGCCGCCCCGGCTCTGCGTAAGGAACTTTCCGACCGCACCAATCTCATACATATGTTGTTGCAGGGGGTGTCGCAGATCGAGAAGTGATAGCGTAATAAGAGGGTGTGTCATAATGGCCCATCTGGGTCGTCGCCCGAGGGATTCTTCGCAAAGGCGAAGCGGTCGGAGACCGATAACGGGTTCGGTCATTGACCAAAGTCAACTCCCGTCACCCTCACCCTCAGGCTCCTACCATCTGGAACCATTCTGAC
>CADFRV010000236.1 GCA_902836725.1 Muribaculaceae bacterium | reverse complement strand
CTTTATTTGATGATTTCTAAACTAACGCGATTTTATCGCACCAGTAGTATGTTGAGCATTATTGTTAAGAGCGTATGAGTTGAGGATCATAGAGACAATCATCAGCGAAGCGCATATAAATCTATTATTGGTGTCCGGTAAATGTGTTTACTCGGCTATTTTGAGTGATTTTATGCATTGACAAGCCCCCTGTTTCAGTATTTGTATCGGCTGTCCGAGGAAAATGTTCTTCTTTCGCAAGGTATGCATAGACAAGGATGCCATATTTGCCCAATTTAAGCTCTTCTAATGGACTTATATCTCACAATAAAGCCCCTACACATTCAATATATCGGCTGTCCGAGGAAAATAAAAAGCCAAATAGGGCTTGAAAGTTTTAGCGGACACCAATATAAATCTATTCATCTTGATTCAAGTTTGTTGTATTCGTCATCGCTGACCGGTTCAAACCAAACGGTTTCGGTCTTTTCTCCGGGGACCTCGAAAGCGAGATGGGCGAACCATGAGTCTTTGGCTGCTCCATGCCAATGCTTCACGTTGGCGGGGATGTGGATAACGGTGCCTGGGAGTATCTCCACTGCGGGTGTCCCTTCCTCCTGATACCATCCGCGACCGGCAACGCCCACAAGCATCTGGCCTCCGCCTTTCTCAGCTTTGTGGATGTGCCAGTTGTTGCGGCATCCAGGTTCGAAAGTGACATTAAAGAACTGTATCTGTTCGGTGGAGATCGGCGCGAGATAGCTGTTGCCGGTGAAATATTTGGCGTAAGCCGTGTTGGGTTCGCCGATAGGGAATATCATCGTGCGGGCAAAGTCGTCAAGCTGCTGGCGACCTGCAGTTTGCGTCACTTTCGTGCCGCGAACTAAAGGTTGAACTATTTTCTGTTGTGCCATAATCGGAATGAATGTGATTATAATAAAATTTATCGCTGTGATTATTCGGTGCATCTGTAAGAGTTGAGGTCTATTCATATGAAGATATTTTTACAAGTGCAAAATTACATATAGTCAAGCCGGCGTGCTTACCACTATTATGGCGAAGTCTACCAATATTCAAGATGACGATAAAAATTAGAGCTTTAATGATTAAATTTGCATCATGAAAGCTATAGGAACCATCAAATTAAACTCTATCGACGCATACAACCGTATATTCGGGCTTACGACGTATCATCCGTTGGTTACGGTCATTGATCTGAAGAAAGCTACAAAACGCATAGACAGATTGAGGATGGACTATGGCGTATATGCCTTGTATCTGAAGAATGGAGTCAACTGCACGTTGAAATACGGGCGTGAATATTATGATTATCAAGAGGGCACCGTGGTATGCTTTTCACCGGGGCAGGTGATTGATGTCGACAGCACCGGAGAACCACTTGCCCCGGATGTGATCGGGCTGATGTTTCATCCTGACCTTATATACGGCACACCGCTTGCCGAAAAAATCGGCAAGTTCGGTTATTTCCGTTATTCTCAGAAAGAGGCTTTGCATCTGTCGGAGAAAGAGCGGGCCATATTTACTGATTGCCTCGACAAAATCAGGGAGGAGGTCGAACATCCTGTCGACACGCATTCCGCAGCCCTCATATCGGCGAATATACAAGTTTTGCTTGAATATCTCAACAGGTTCTATGACCGGCAGTTTATAACCCGTCATTGTGCCAACTCATCTGTGGTGGCCAATTTTGAAAAGGAACTGGCAGAGATATATTCCGAGGGGAAAGTGCTGACAGAGATACCAAAAGTGTCATATTTTGCAGAGAAAGCCAATCTTTCACCCGGATATTTCGGTGATCTTATAAAACGGGAAACCGGAAGCACTCCACAGGAAATCATATCATTGAGGCTCATAGCCGAAGCAAAACGCCGCCTCGCCGCCACAGACCATGACATAAGTGTCATAGCCTACGATCTCGGTTTTCAATATCCGCAACATTTCACACGGCTCTTCAAGCGGGTAACGGGCAAAAGCCCGAGTACATTCCGAAACGAATTCTATTCCAATAATTGAAAAAGACACAGCTCGTTAGGGGCGTATTTGCAATAATAAAAATATCATTACAACTTATCGATTGCTTCCTGCAGTTTGTAGAGAAAGCATGCCGCATGTGCACCGTCCATCTGAGTGTGGTGAAATTGGAATGATACAACCAGTCGGGTTCTTACAATCCCTTTGCGGTATCGTCCCCAAATCAGAAACGGATTGTTAAAGATGCCGCTATACATGCCTACTGCTCCGTCGATATCGTATTGCGCCAATGCCGATGTGCCGATAACCATACTGTCTGTTATATCGTGGTTTTCACAGGTCTCGGCCACCTGGCGGGTAAGGCGCAGATAGTCGGCGTTGAAAACGGAGAGGTCGTCGGTATAGGGTATGTCGCATGAACTTACCTCGCCTTCCCGATTGAGCACGATAGTGTTGACAGCTATCGAGTCATAGCGCATCAATTTGTCGCCGACCGGAAGCATATAAAACTCCTTGACCTGAGAGGCGGCGCGGCCTATGCACCAGCACATGAGCATATTGAATTTCAATCCACGCCGCCGGCTGATGCGGCGCAGCCGTGTCACGTCGAGCGTCTTGAAAAGCGTCACCATCGGCATGGGCGCTTTCATCCACATCTCGAATGCGTATGCGCGAATAGTTTCTTTAGGATTAACTTCTTCCATCATCTTTTTTGTTACAAAATTACATCGGACGCGTCAGCCTCGATAGAATAAAAGGGACATTTACACCGGAAAGGTATATAAATCTGAGTATGGTGTCTGGTATTCAGCCAGTTGCTTGGGTGTAATGCCGCTAAACAGGCGGAAGTCGCGGATGAAATGCGACTGGTCGGAGTACCCGTTGGCGTATGCAATTCCGGCATAATCGCGTGAACCGAGCTGCATCATCCTCAAAGCCCGCTGGAACCGGGCTATGCGTCCGTATTCCTTAGGATTCATGCCGACATATTCGCGGAACAGGCGACCGTATTGTTTTTTGCTCAGACAGGCGATTCCGGCGAGATTGTCAACCGAGGTTGACGGCGAGCGGAGCAATGCGGCGAGCGATGTCCCGATTTTTTCGATGTTCAACGAAGGGGCAATTCGTGAGGTCAGCCATTGTTCTATCAGTGATACTGCCGTTCCGGAATCCGCACAATCAAAAATCCGGTCGGCAAGCAGGTTCAGTTGTTTGTTCCCAATATCGTAGCCCGAAATCTCCTTATTGTAAAATGCCGACGGCGGAGTGTCGATGAACATCCCGATGGTATGGGGATAGAAAACGGCGACAATCATTTCCGTGTCACCGTCAGAGGCTATATGTGCCGGGAAATTCACCTGCCCGCTGATGGTGAATTTATCCTGACGGGAAGATAATTCGGAAATAAAAAGCGGCGAGCGTCTGTGAAAAATCATCTGCGGACAACCGATAGGGAATGTCAGGACACTGAAAGGCTTATCGCTTTCCAGCACCCAATAGTAGCGCACATACGGGCACAATTCATTCTTCGGTAAGATGATTTTCATCGCTGCATGATCTCAAATGAATTTCATTGATGCTCCAGCATATCAATGTTGTCGGAATGAATTGCTTTAATTACATTACGAATCTTGTCATCCGGCCAGTTCCACCATTGTAGTTCCAACAAACGCTTTATAACGTCCGGAGCAAATCGTTTACGAATTTCTTTTGCTGGGACACCGCCCACTATTGAATATGGCTCGACATCTTTGGTGACGACGGCTCTCGTGCCGATAATTGCACCGTCGCCGAT
>CADFRV010000235.1 GCA_902836725.1 Muribaculaceae bacterium | reverse complement strand
TTCTCACCTCATCAAATCAATGTGTTCCAACCATAGGATACAGGACAGAAACCGATAGAAATCAATCCATTACACCAAATTCTATATTTTCACATCAACAGCAATACTGGTAATCAATTCATCACGAAACAATAACTATTGAAAAAATATTTCAAAAAAGTTGCATGGGGCGTGGCGGAAAAGTAAAAATGAGATGAAAAACAGGTAAATTGGTATTGTAAGTGAGTACTATAAGGTGTAATTTTGCCGGTGCAAGCGGTTTTATGGCCGTGAAAAGTAATTTTGTGTGTTCGAAACGCCGTCTCCGTGTCCACACACACCTGACGGAGGTGGCTACGATTGGTTTACGTTAAAACAGGTTTATGTTAAGGAAAGTACGTATTGGACTGGCTATCGTCGTATGGACGGCGATAACTTTGCTGTTTCTGGATTTTACGGGGACAGCTCATGCGTGGTTCGGCTGGCTTGCCAAAATTCAGTTTCTGCCGGCCTTGCTTGCCCTGAATGTGGGTGTCGTGGTGGCTCTTGTCGTTCTCACGCTGCTTTTCGGGCGTGTCTATTGTTCGGTGATATGTCCTTTAGGGATCATGCAGGACGGTATCGCCTGGTTCGGTAAAAAATCTCGTAAAAACCGTTACAGCCATTCAAAGGCTAAAAACTGGCTGCGCTACGGGGTACTCGCCCTTTTTATCGCGGCGCTTGTGGCCGGCGTGGGATCCTTTGTCGCGCTGCTGGCTCCGTACAGCTCATACGGCCGCATCGCCCAGAACCTCCTTGCGCCGCTGTGGGGGTGGGGCAACAATCTGCTCGCGTCTCTGGCCGAGAGAGCGGGAAGCTATGCTTTTTATGAGACCGACGTGTGGGTGCGTGCCGGCGCCACATTTGCCGTGGCTGCTGTAACCCTCGCGGTGCTTGCGGTGCTCTCTTACCGTAACGGCCGCACCTATTGCAATACCATATGCCCTGTGGGCACAGTGCTCGGCTTCATGTCGCGCTTCTCATTGTTCCGTCCGGTGATCGACACCTCCAAATGCAACGGATGCGGACTGTGTGCCCGCAACTGCAAAGGCGCATGCATAGACAGCAAGAACCATACGGTGGATCTGTCGCGCTGTGTGGCCTGTATGGATTGTGTGGAGAAATGCCATAAACATGCGATCAGTTACACATGGCGCCGTGCGGTGCCGGCAAAACAGGCACAGACCGCCGATGCGGCCGACGGAGCACGCCGCCGCTTCCTGGGAGCCGCCGTGGCTGTGGCGTCGGCCTCGGCTCTGCAGGCAGCCGACAAGACCGTGGATGGCGGTCTGGCTGTGATAACCGATAAAAAGAAACCTCAGCGGCGCACCCGCATAGTGCCTCCCGGAGCCGTGAGTCTGCGCAATATGGCGCAGCACTGCACCGCATGCCAGCTGTGTGTGGCCGCTTGCCCCAACGGTGTGCTGCGTCCGTCGGGCGACATGCTCACCATCATGCAGCCCGAGGCATCGTATGAGCGCGGATATTGCCGTCCGGAGTGTACCCGCTGTTCGGAGGTGTGCCCCGCCGGCGCGATAAAGCCTATTGACACAGCCGACAAATCCTCCATACAGGTAGGGCATGCCGTATGGGTGAAGGCCAACTGCGTGCCACTTACCGACGGTGTGGAGTGCGGCAACTGTGCCCGGCATTGCCCTACAGGGGCCATCCAGATGGTGCCGTCCGATCCGTCGGATAACAATTCCGTGAAAATACCGGTAGTGAATCCGGAGCGCTGCATCGGTTGCGGCGCCTGCGAGAATCTCTGCCCCGCACGTCCTTTCAGCGCCATCTATGTGGAGGGGCACGAGGTACACAAATATATCTAACAAGTCATCGCCCGATCATAATGATAAAGAAAATAAGCGACAATATAAACCGCCGCGAGTTTCTGCGGCGTATGGGTATCGGTACAGCGGCTGTAGGGGTGACAGTGTTGCCCGGATGCAGCCACAAGACAGAGGTGCAGCCCGACCAGTATTCGGCCGACACATCCGACATCCCCACCGACAAAATGACTCTGCGCACCAATCCTTCCACAGGCGACAGGGTGTCGCTGCTCGGCTACGGATGCATGCGCTGGCCGACAGTCAAAGGGGAGAGCGCCCGCGACGGGGAGGAACAGATAGACCAGGAAATGGTGAACCGTCTGGTGGATACGGCCATCGCGCACGGTGTGAATTATTTCGACACATCCCCCGCCTACTGCCGGGGTCTTTCGGAGCATGCCACAGGCATAGCGCTCAGCCGCCATCCGCGCGACAAGTATTTCATAGCTACGAAGTTGTCTAATTTCGCACCCTCCACATGGAGCCGGCAGGCTTCGATCGACATGTATCACAACTCCCTCAAGGAGCTGCAGACCGACTACATTGACTATATGCTCCTGCATGCTATCGGCATGGGGAACAACGGTATGGAGGAATTCAAGTCGCGATACATCGACAACGGTATCCTCGATTTCCTGCTTGAGGAGAGAGAGGCGGGGCGCATACGCAATCTCGGATTCTCCTACCACGGCGACATAGCCGTATTCGACCATCTGCTTGCCAACCATGACAAGTACAAATGGGATTTCGTGCAGATACAGCTCAATTACCTCGACTGGCACCATGCCAAAGAGATAAATCCGCGGAATACCGATGCCGAATACCTCTATACCGAGCTTGAGAAGCGCGGTATCCCGGCCGTGATAATGGAGCCGCTGCTCGGCGGCCGTCTGTCGAAAGTGCACGACCATGTGGTGGCGCGCCTCAAGCAGGCCGAGCCGGAGCGCAGTGTGGCGTCATGGGCTTTCCGGTATGCGGGCACGCATCCCGGTGTACTGACCGTGTTGAGCGGAATGACATACATGGAGCATCTGGCAGACAACCTGCGGTCGTTCTGTCCGCTGAAACCGCTCACCGACGATGAGATGAAGTTCCTGTATGACACGGCTGACCTTATGATGCAGTTTCCCACGATCCCCTGCAACGACTGCAAATACTGCATGCCATGTCCCTACGGTCTCGACATACCGGCGATCATGCTCCACTACAACAAGTGTGTGAACGAAGGCAATGTGCCCGAGAACGCCCAGGCCGAGAACTACCGCGAGGCGCGCCGCGCCTTCCTGGTGGGATATGACAGGTCGGTGCCGAAGCTCAGGCAGGCCAATCATTGCATAGGTTGCAACCAGTGCTCGCCGCACTGCCCTCAGTCGATAAATATTCCGGGTGAGCTGGCGCGCATAGACCGTTTTGTGGAGCAACTCAAACAGGGCACTTTATGAGCGCTGCCATAGGGGAGAAAGAAAGGGAGGCCGCCATCGCCGAACTGCTGCGCAGCGGCTGCTCATGCGTGATATGCAACGCCTCGGGGCTTCACAGCTTTTACCGCCGCGGTGTGGCAGACCTGTATGAACTGCTGATGACGCGCCCGGCCGAACTCGTCGGAGCTTTTGTCGCCGATAAGGTGGTGGGCAAAGGGGCGGCGGCCCTCATGGCTGCCGGGGGAGTGGCGCAGGTATGGACAGGCGTGATAAGTCTCGGCGCCCTCGAGCTGTTCGGCAAAGCGGGGGTGGAAGTGGAGTATGGCGAGGCTGTCCCCAATATCATCAACCGCGCAGGCACGGGGGTATGCCCCGTGGAGACGATATGCTCCGGTGTCGACGATCCCTCGAGATGTGTGCCCCTCATAGGCGCTTTTTTGGAAAAACATTCAAATTAATTTTGTAAGTAACAGTTCAAAATTATTTTCATTTACCGGTCAGA
>CADFRV010000234.1 GCA_902836725.1 Muribaculaceae bacterium | reverse complement strand
TGGTGTGCGAAATGTGATATAAATGTAATTGCAAATGTAAAATATATGAAAACTAATTTATCTGACATTTATGTTTGCATATTACGGAAATTAGTAGTATGTTTGCAGGCATAAAACAAAAGGGATGCTATACATGAAAACCGTTATACTGTCGGCGGCGACGTTGCTTGCGGCCTCCTGTGCCACGGCGCAGGTTGTAAAGGATTATGACCCCGCGATACAGCGCACGTCGGCCATACAATATTTCAAGCCTGCGGAAAGCCATCTGTTTACAGGCGATTGCATGCCATACTATCATGACGGCACGTTTTATATCTACTGGCTTCTCGACGAGGGGCATCACGCAGGTCTCGGTGGGCTTGGCGGCCACCAGTGGGCGCTCAGCACTTCGGAAAATCTGCGTGACTGGACCCATTATCCTGTGGCTGTGGGCATAGAGGAGGATTGGGAAAAATCCATCTGCACCGGTTCGGTAATCGCCGACAAGGGGAGTTTCTATGCTTTCTATTCCACCCGTGTGCAGGATGACAAGGGCGTGCATGAGCAGTTGAGCTATGCCCGCAGTGACGATGGCGGCAAAACCTTCGTGAAACAGCAGCCGAACCCGTTCTATTTCCCTCCCGAGGAGTGTGTGAGCCGCGATTTCCGTGATCCGAAAGTTTTCAAGGATGATGCCGGCCTGTACCATCTGTTTATCTCGGGTTATAAGAAAGATCCGGTGATAGAGGGATTCGGCGGCTATCTGTGCCATCTCGTGTCGGAAGACCTGAAAAACTGGAAACAGGTGGAGTCGCCGCTCACCGGCCAGGTAGGCACTCCGGAATGTTCCGATTATTTCAAATGGAACGACTGGTATTACCTCCTTTACAGCATAGGTGGGGACACCTATTACGTGATGTCGCGCCAGCCGTTCGGTCCCTGGCAGTATCCACCCACACAATCGCTGGTGGAGCAATGGGCCAGTGTCTACAAGACCGCTCCCTACAAAGACGGGCGCCGCATTGCAGTGGCCTATATGCCGTGCCGCAGCAACGGAAAAGATTTCGACGGTGCGATATGGGGAGGAAACATGCTCCTCAGGGAGGCGGTGCAGGAACCTGACGGCACTCTCGATACCAGATTTCTCGAGGAGGCGCTTCCGCCGATGCATACAGTGGCGCTTCCGGCTTTCAGGACCTATGGCGACAACGCATCGGCATCATATGATAGTGGAGCGCTTTCCATCAATGCCTCGAACGGCACAGGCATGGCCGCTCTCGACGGGCTGCCGGTCAATTACCGCATAACGTTTGAATTCGTACCCGACGGCAATTACGACGAGGCCGGGCTTTTTGTGAGAGGGGATGACAGGCAGCACCGCGGCTACAAGATAGAGTTGAACTCCAACAAGGAGAGCGCCTTCATATATAATACAGGCATCAACACTGTCAAGGGGCTTGACCGTCCGGTGAAAGTGGACATAATACTCAAGGATGAATTCATAGACATGAATATCGATGGGCGCCGCTCCATAATAAACCGGCTCCCCGAGAAGAAAGGTGACAAGCTGTATTTCTTTCTGAAAAACGGAAATGCGCGTTTTAACGATATAACATTGAGAGAATGGAACGGAAAAGACTGGTGAGAAGTAGTATTACCGGAGCCGCGGCGGCAATGTGCATTGCCGCGATGTGTGCCGCAGCCGGCCTCGCGGCTTGGTAACGGCACGGATTCTGATACCCTCCCGGAGATTGCCGACATAAAGGACGGTTTCAACATCACTTTCCGCGGGCGGTTCACTGAGCCGACACGCGAGAGGCGTATTCTGGAAATTCCGGGCGTGCTCGATGTGAATCTGCGGCAGCACAATCCGCTTGACCGCGACCGCCAGAACTATCCGGCATATCCCATGCCCGACGGTACAGTTCCGGTGATTGAGGCATCGCTTCGGCTTGTATCACCGGTTGACGGAGGTGTGGCCTCGATGCCGGTAGGTGTGCCTCTGGCCATGCTCCCCGATCCGTTCGGCGAGCATGAGGTGACGCTCGATTTTTCGTCGGGTGTGCGATGGACCATGTATATCGACGGCCGGCTGGTAGACAACGATTTCGCGTTCGGTTATCCCGATACCGCCAAAATGAAGTCGTGGATCATAGATCCCGATTTCGTCACCGACGCCTCGATAAGTTTTCCCGGACCGCGTTACAGGAGAACCGGGGAAGGTGGTGCTACAGCGCCGGTGCAGTACTGGACTCCCGCCGGACATAACGCATGGGTGGGCGATGTGGTGAGCCTGTGGCATGACGGCACTTACCACCTCTTTTATCTCTACGACCGACGCGGACACCAGAGCAAACTTGGGCGTGGCGGACACTATTTCGAGCATCTCAGCACCGAAGATTTCATCCATTGGACCGAGCATGAGGCGGCTGTACCTATCGAGGAGCAATGGGAGACTTTCGGCACCGGCACTCCATTTGTGTACGACGGGCGCATATGCATAAGCTACGGCTATCATACCACACGCCTGTATCCGTATGAGATCACCACGCTTCCGCAGATGTTCGGCACGCTCAAGGAGAAAGGGCATACCGAGGTGCTTGAGCGCACACAGGCGGAAGGGGTGCCGGCAGGATCGTCATACTCGGTCAGCGACGACGGTGTGCATTTCGCCAAGACAGGGGTTCTTTTCCACCCTTGCGAAAACCCGAGTATTTTTGTGGATCCACAGGGACGGCTTAAGATGCTTGCCAATTATGGCGCGAGAGGCACCTGGGAGGCCGATTCGGTGAATGGGGAATGGCGCTGCATAAACGAGGATTTTCCCACCGGTGGAGACTGCACGTTTTTCTTCAACTGGGGAGATCATGACTATATAATCGGTGGATTCACAAATCTGTGGTCGAAGCCGTCGGCCGCTTCTGACACCGCTTATACCGACATGGTGGCAGCGGGGAAGGATTTCTACAACGGCATGTGCGTGCCCACTATATCGCGTGTCTCCGACGGCCGTTATCTGATGGCCGGATGGATGTGGCTCAAGGCATGGGGCGGCCCCCTCGTGATACACGAACTCGTGCAATTGCCCGACGGCCGCATCGGCACAAAATGGATGGAGGAACTTATACCCGCTGTTGCCGGCCGGACTGTATCGCTTCGGGAGGGGGAAACTGTGGATCTTCCCGCGTCATCCTTCATGCTGACGTTTGATGTGGAGCCTGTGGCTCCGGAAGAAGGCACACTGCAACTGCAGCTGTTGCCGGAGGAGAGTCGTGGCACCCAGGACGGTTGCGAGTGGCGGCTTGATTGCGCCCGGGAACGTGCGCAGTATAGCGGCGTCGGTTCCCGTAGCCGCTGTGAGAAGTCGCTCCGCGAGGGTGGAGAACCGCAGCGGGGACGCGACTACGCCATTGAGAATATCATCGGCACCGGCGCCCCCTTCACCGTGCGCATGATAGTGAAATATTCATCGAAATTCGATGGCTCGATAGTGGATACGGAGATTGCAGGGCAGCGCACAATGCTTTCATTTCGCGAGAAACTGGAAGCCGCCCGTCTGCGCCTTGATGCCACCGGCCTGAAAATCTCCAATCTCCGCCTGTCCCCTCTGGCGCAATAGCGTCCACCGCCGATTGACTTGGTTATTATGGTATAAAACCATTCAGCCATTCATGACCGCAACTGCGGTTATGAATGGCTGAATAAATTTTTATCGAATGACGATGATTTACTTGAGAACTGAAACAAAGGATGCAATGAATTGAATGCCGAGTACGGCTGCTATACGAAAA
>CADFRV010000233.1 GCA_902836725.1 Muribaculaceae bacterium | reverse complement strand
TTTTAGGTTTGTGATGCAAAGGTCACCTTTTTTTCGTACCCGACAAAATTATTTTGTATGTTTTACGGCATAGTTTTAAAACTATTAGCTTGATAATAGCTGTTAAATAGCTGTCTAAAATATTGTAAATCAGCCTTTGGTAATCTTAAACTCCGCTGAGCGTATGCCGTGAAAAACAATTAAATCGTATCGTTAAACTTAAAATTTGCCAGATTCCTCAAACTTGTGGAGCGAGAAATTCTTGCCGTCGAACACGCCGTAGGAAAAATGGTGTATCCAGTCGCCGAGTATTATCATGCGGCTGTCTCCGATCCCCAGTGGGAAATCTATCAGTATGTGGCGGTGTCCGAATACGAAATAGTCAACCGAGCCGGGATGCTCCTTGAGGTAGCCGCGGCAAAATTCTATCAGAGGCTCGTTTTCCTCACCTTCGAAACGCGGTGTGTAATGCGCGAAATCTCGCGAATGGCTCGACCACCTGTAGGCGAACGGAATGGTCCACCGGGGATGTATCGCCGAGTAGAGCCGCTGACAGAACCGGTTGCGGAACGTGGCGCGTATCGCCCTGAACAGTGGGGGCAGCTTTCCGAGGCCGTCGCCGTGGCTGAGAAGGAATCTGCTTCCCATTATGGTGCGCACCTCATATCCGTCGACGATGCGCATGCCTATCTCGTCGCGGAGGTAATCGAAGAGCCAGATATCGTGGTTGCCGATGTACCATGTTATTTTCACGCCTGCGTCTGAAAGGCGCCCCAGAGCGCCGAAAAAACGTGTGAATCCGCGTGGCACCACTGTGCGGTACTCATACCAGTAGTCAAGTATGTCGCCGAGAAGATAAAGCTCGGCGGCATCTTCAGCTATGGAGTCGAGAAACCTTACGGCACGCCGCTCATATTCACGCGGGTCTGTGAAATAATGTGCTCCGAGGTGCAGGTCTGAAATGAAATATGCCTTGTCTCTCACTTTCTGTCCTGAAATGATGGAATATGCAAGATTGAACGGATCCCTGTTTTTTAAAGGAAACCCAGCTCGAGCTTGGCCTCCTCGCTCATCATGTCGCGGTTCCATTCGGGTTCGAAAACCACATTGATGGTCACTGATTTGATGCCATCTATCGCTTCGAGTTTAAGCCTTGCGTCCTCCACAATGAAGTCGGCCATCGGGCATGAGGGAGCTGTCATGGTCATGTCGATGGTGAGATTGCCTTCATCTGAAAGGTCGATTTTATATATAAGTCCGAGGCTGTAGATATCCACCGGTATTTCCGGATCGAAGACGGTCTTGAGCATTTCTACAACCTTCTCTTCAAGTGCAAGATGTGTCTGTGCGTCCATTTTAGAAATCATTTATAGGCAAAGGTAGCGGTTTTATGCGGGTTTTAGAAAAAAATTGTTACTTTTGCGTCTGTAAGTCGTGTTATCGCAATTTTATACATTTAAGAAAAGACGTATCAAGCCGATTGGTTTGTCGGAAAACACTAAAAAAACTATAATATGAAAAATCTGAAAGCAGCTGTTATTTCGGCTATCATGGTGTGCGCCGCTCTGCTGGCAAGCGTTCCGGCGGCATATGCCGGAAGCCCCCTCCGTTTCGGTGTGAAGGCCGGTGTGAATATCAACGAGCTCAAGTTCAACGAGAGCGCTTTTGACGCTTCAAACCGCTCGGGCTTTACCGGTGGTCTCACCCTCCAGTTCACGGCTCCCATCATAAACATCGGCGTGGACGCTTCGCTGATGTATACCCACCGCAACAACCGCATTTCTTTTACCGACGAGGACAATGTGGTGGACCGCATTACAACCAACAACGATTATCTTGAGATACCGGTGAATTTCCGCTGGAATATCGGGCTGCCGCTTGTAGGCAAATTCATCATGCCTTACCTGTTCACAGGTCCCGATTTCTCATTCCTCCTCTCCAACAAGAATGTGAAGAACGCCTGGAACAACCGCACCTTTGATCTCGGATGGAATTTCGGTCTGGGTCTCCGTTTCATTGACCACCTCGAGATCGGCGCTTCCTATGGCCTCGGTATCACCAACGCCGCTTCCGCCGACAACGCCATGTATGGAAAGAATCTTGTAGACGGCAAAAACCGCTTCTGGACCGTCACAGCCGCATGGCTCTTCTGAAAATGTGCTGATCGCCTGAAAACGGCGGATTTAACGTTTTTACGCTTGTTAACATAAAATGGGTATTATTGGCAGGGAGCCGGTTGGCTCCCTGCTTGTTTTTCAGTAACTTTGCGATTGAAGTAATTCCCATCAGATCCGGGCATGCCGACGCGCGGCTTTTTTACATTTCATGCGCTATTCGTGAGGCTCCGGACACTTTACCGAAAATCTATGTCGAGATATTTTCTTACCATACTGATGTGTTTCGTGGTGGCTGTGATTCCCATGGCTGCCGAGCGTGCCGCATCATCCCATGCCAAAAACTCATCGGTCGCATCGGTTCAGGAAGATGGCGATCTCACTTATGCATCGATATCCAAGACAAATCCTTTCGAGATAGTTCCTGCCGCAGGCATGGAGGTGCTTGACGATATCGACAACAGCGAGGCTGCCATTATGGCCGCCGACATGATTGAGTTCGCGAAAAAATATCTCGGTACACGCTATGTGCGCGGAGGCAAATCGCCCAAAAGGGGATTTGACTGCTCAGGTTTCACAAGCTATGTTTTCAGCCAGTTCGGATATTCGCTCGGCGCATCTTCCGGCGACCAGTATTCTACAGGTACCGAAATCAGCCGCGACGAGGTTTCGAAAGGCGATCTGCTTTTCTTCACCGGCAGAAACTCGCGCAACCGCCGTGTAGGCCATGTGGGCATAGCGATAGACAACAATCCCGTAACAGGTGAGATCACCTTCATACACGCGGCCATAAGTGGCGGCATACGCATCGACCGTATTTCCGCACCCTACTACGCAGCCCGTTTCATCGGTGCCCGCCGTGTGCTCTGACAGATAATATTATATAACAGGATAAGATATGTGGCCACGTAAGTCGATTTTATCGGCTTACGTTTTTTTATCTGAATACAACAATCTATCTTCTATCAGCCTTTTCATCAACATGAGGTTGCCACCTCCGGCGGCTCGCGGGGAAAATATTATTATCCGGCAATATAACGCATGTTGATTGCCTGTATGTATTGGTGGTTACCCCATGTTGTCAAAACGCTCTCCAACAGATTACGTATCAGTGGAGTATTTGTGGCTTAGGCGTTTTTGCCGTACAGCAATAAAAACAAAGCGGTGAGTCAAAAAACGTCTGTTTTGACACACCGCCTTGGGTTTTGTTATGTTGGTGGGGATCAGAGGTATTTCTCTCCGAATGCGAGATGGGCGTCGTTCACCATCTGTTTGATGCGCTGCTCCTCTGATTTCGGACAGATGAGGAGCACGTCGCCAGCGTCGGCCACGATATAGTCCGTCAGGCCGTCGACTACAACCAGTTTCTCTCCGTTGACAGCGAAAATATTGCCGGAGGAATTGTAGGAGAGCACGTTGCAGTTCTGCGTCACGTTGGCGTCGCGGTTTTTTGGGGAGTTGTCATAGAGGGCGCTCCATGTGCCGAGGTCGCTCCATCCGAAGTTCACACATTCCACGAATACGTTTGTCGCCTTTTCCATCACTGCGAAGTCAATGGAAATGCTCATGCAGCCGGGGAAGTATTCGTCAATGAATTTCTGCTCCTCTGCGGTGCCGTAAACTCCCTCTCCCTTGTCGAATACGTTTGTAACGTCGGGCGCGTAAGTCTTCATAGCCTCG
>CADFRV010000232.1 GCA_902836725.1 Muribaculaceae bacterium | reverse complement strand
ATCGCTTAAAGACCTCGCCTCGGTGCGCACAGGCGATAAGAAAGCCACACAGCGCATGGCCGAGCTGCGAAGCCGCATCGACTGTCTTGACAGTCAGCTGCTTGACGTGATAGCACAACGCATGGAACTCACCGATGAAATCGGACGGTTGAAATTAGACAACGGGATCCCCGTCTTACAGCCCCAACGCTACGAAACGCTCATGGAAACACGTGTGGCTGAGGCGGAAAATCTCGGAATCGACCGGAAATTCATGTCATCGCTGCTCGCCATATTGCATGAAGAATCGGTGAAAAGACAACTCGCCCTAAAAGGAAGGCTGTAATATAATATGGGCGGCTTCTGAGAAACGCCTAAATCAGACGAACGCTTTGTCGTTCATGATGCGTCCCTCAAGGGCGGCTGCATGCTTCCTGTAGTCCTTGCTCCGCAGATAACTTTCTATAGCCTCGGCATGACGCTCATTATGCATATCTGATCCGAGAAAATCAACCATTTCCTTTTCTATCAGCCACTCGGCCGTCTGTTTCTGCGTCTTTCCATAATATCCGGCAAGACTGAGCAGATTTATCTGAAAAAGCAATCCCAACCGGTGCAATTGCATATACCGATCCCGGTTGGAAATATAGTATTGGTAACGCTCCGGATGAGCCAATACAGGTTTATACCCCTTGATAGCAAGATCATATATCACCTGGTCCATATTCCATGTCTCCTGAAGGAAAGAATTCTCCACGAGCAGGTAATTGTTCGGGAACGGTTTTATATGCCCCTTTTCAAGCTCGGAAAAAAAGAACGGAGACAAGCGGTGTTCGGCCGAATAGTCCAGGGAAATATCCGTGCCTTGTGCCTCCACTGCAGCTTTCAGTATGGAAAACGCTGAAGATATTATGTCGGGAGTGTTTTCAAAAGTGTCTTCCGTAATGTGCGGTGTACATATGATATGTTCTATACCCCACTGTCGCTCGCGCTCCACAAGCGCCGCCCCCTCCTCCTGGGTCACCGCGCCATCATCAATGCCAGGCACAAGGTGACAGTGTATATCCGTTTTATAAAACAGACGCGCCGGTTCCGGAGAGGATTTCTTAAATATATTGAACATGACAGTTTCTTATGCTATAGATTATCTGATTTTTTTACAAAGTTAGGAAATTTCCGGCTTATTTCTGTTTCAGTAGCAGAATCAGCCCTTATTGATGCATATATTTTACACCAAAAAGTATAAATTAACATAAACACGCCCGTCTGGACGCATTTACCGCTCATACAATCTCTAAAATTGCGATTTTTTTTGTAACTTTGCATGTCAATCCAAAGTATCCCTATGGCAATCAAAAAAACGTATAAGCCAGAGATACCGGAGAACAGATTATGCTTATAAGCCGATGAGTAACAACAGAAGAATCCTCTACATTTCGCAAGAAATAACCCCTTACCTCAAAGCATCCGCTTTAGGACAAATGTGTCAGACCCTTCCCGGCAAAGTGCAGGAAAAAGGATTTGAAGTGCGCACTTTCATGCCTAAATACGGTTGTATCAACGAGCGGCGCAACCAGCTCCATGAGGTCATTCGCCTCAGCGGCATAAATCTCGTCATCGACGATACCGACCATCCCCTTATCATAAAGGTGGCCACTCTGCAAGCCTCGCGTATGCAGGTCTATTTCATTGACAACGAGGATTATTTCCAGCATCACGCAGTAAGCGATCTGGAAATACGCGAAACACCGGAAGAAAACGATGAGCGCCTTATATTCTTCGTGCGCGGCGTCATGGAGACCGTGCGCAAATTAAGATGGGAACCCGAGACAATACACTGTTCCGGGTGGGTGACAGCACTCGCTCCTCTGTACATACGCAAACAATATGCCGACGATCCCACCATAGGCAAAGCCAAGATCGTATATTCAATTTTCGACGACCAATTTGACGGCACGCTCGACCCCCGGTTTGTAGAAAAACTCATCGCAGACAATATCATTCCCGAGGATATCGCCATCCTCGGAGACCAGCCTGTTGACAGTCTTACATTAAACAAACTCGCCATCGCCCATTCCGACGGCGTAATACAAGCGTCAAAAGATATCCCCCAGGAACTGATCGACTTCGCGAACAGTCTCGGGAAACCGTTCCTTCCATATCAGGGAGAGACACCAGACGCACAGGCCGTAGTAGACTTTTACGAAAGCCTCTGACCATACTTCATCCCCCCATCTAACTGCATACAAGCATGCTTAAAGCAAGCAAACAAACGGCATCTATCGCAGCCGCCATAGCTCTCGCTGCCACAATATTCACTGCGTGTGAAGATACACCCAACGTAGGCTCTTCACTGGTAGAAAACTCATCACAGGTAATGGTATTCGACGATTTTACCATTACAGGCACCACCATTGAGAATCCTACCGTACAGACAAGAAACGTAACACAGGTGCTCGGCACGATTACGGCAGATGGATACGGCACATTTTCTTCCGATTTTGTAACCGAATTCTTCCCCGCATCGCGCATCAACACCTACGGCATAACACTCGATCAGGTAAACACCCTGGTTGACTCTCTTAAAATAAGATTCTATGTGCCCATAGGTTCTGCCGTTGGAGATACCATAGCCCCGATGGGACTCGAAGTATATCAGCTCGGAAAAAAACTGACCACTCCGATAAACAGCAGTACACCGGTAGACACCGAGGGACTGAAGTTACTCGCTAAAAAAGTATATGTATGCAACGCGTTGGGAGAACCCGACTCGATCAAAAAACTGTCATACCGCCCCATCGACGTTAAGATTGACGACAACGGAGAACTCGCACGCAAACTGTTCAGCCTCTACCTCACCAAGCCCGAGGTCTTCCAGATGCCCTCTCTTTTCGCGCAGGAATTTCCGGGAATATACGTGCGTACATCCTACGGCAGCGGACGCGTTGTGGGCATAACCTCCACAATGATGACAATGTATTACCATACATTCGGCACCGACGAAGAAGGGAAACAGATCACCAACCGCCATACAGGAGCCTATTTCTCCGTAACACCCGAAGTAATCTTGAACAACATGATCAGGTATACACCAGACAAGAAGTTGAAAGACCGTCTCACGGCAGGCGAAAACCTTCTGGTAGCGCCCGTAGGATACGATGTTGAAATAGAATTCCCGATCGAAAAAGTCATAGAACTCTATCACGAAAATGCAGGAAAACTCTCGGTGATCAATAATCTCAGCCTGGATCTTCCAGCCGTGGCAGTAGAAAACGATTACGACATAGAGCCTCCCACCAACATTCTGATGGTACTGACAAAGGACAAGGACAAATTTTTCCGTCTGTCAGAACTTACCAACGACGAAACCTCGTTCTATTCCACATATGATGCCGAAAACAAGCGTTATCGCTTCTCCGGCCTACGTCCATATCTGCTGAAAATGCTTGAGAAATATAACGAAGGTACTCTGGTTCCCGAAGATTATACATTTACACTTACACCGGTATCGGTAATAATGGAAACCAACACCAACAATTATTACGGCAGCAGCACGAGCTACCTCAGCGCCATCAACCCTTATATAGGCAATCCGGTCATGGTAAAACTCAATCTTGACAAAGCCGCTGTAAACTTCACATTCTCCAAACAGAACGTGGACTGACGTAAAAAACGCCTTCCGGATAACCGATATTTCAAAATAAATTGTTAACTTTGCAATACAAATAAACGGGATCCTGCCATCCGCAAATCCCATAAGCCGCAATAGCTCAGTCGGTAGAGCATTTCATTCGTAACGAAAAGGTCGTGGG
>CADFRV010000231.1 GCA_902836725.1 Muribaculaceae bacterium | reverse complement strand
GCTGCCGTCGGGGGAGTGGAATGTCTGGAAGCGTCCGGCCACAGGCACAAGGCGGCTCATGTTCACGAGCACATCCTCCAGGTCCCATCCCAACAGTACCGATGTGCCGAATACCGCAGTGAGGTTGTAGGCGTTGAAGCGTCCGGTGAAGAGCACATTCACCTCATGGCCGTTGAAACTCATGAGTGTACCGTCCAGACGGCTTTCAACCACCTTGCCGCGGAAGTCTGCCATCGAGCGCAGGGAGTATGTCTTGCGGGTGGCGCGGGTGTTCTGCACCATTACCTCCCCTACTTTGTCGTCGAGGTTGGTCAGGGCGAAAGCGTCGGCGTCGAGGCCGTCGAAAAACGATTTTTTCGCTTCGAGATATGCCTGCACCGTCTTGTGGTAGTCGAGGTGGTCGCGGGTAAGGTTGCTGAACACACCCCCGGCGAATTTCAATCCGGCGATGCGGTGCTGGTGTGCGGCGTGGGAGCTTACCTCCATCGCGGCATATGTGCATCCCTTTTCCACCATGCGTGCCAGCAGGGCGTTGATGGTGATGGGGTCGGGAGTGGTCTGGCTGGCATGTATGGCTTCGGTATCCACGTAGTTTACCACGGTGGAGAGGAGGCCGGCCTTATGTCCCATCAGACGCGCCATCTCGTAGATGAGGGTGGCGGTCGTGGTCTTGCCGTTGGTGCCTGTCACCCCCACGAGGCGGAGTTTGCGCGAGGGATATCCGTACCAGCATGAGGCGAGGTGGCCCAGTGCGACGGCACTGTTCTCCACCACGATGTATGTTGTGTCCTCCCACAGGGTTTCGGGAAGCTGCTCCACCACAATGGCGGCCACCCCTTTCCCGGCCAGGGAGGGGATGAAGGTGTGGCCGTCGACGGTGACGCCCCTTACGGCCACGAACATCGATCCCTCGCCGGCCTGCCGGGAGTCGGCGGTCAGCGACATGATCTCCTTTTCGGTAGTGCCTGCTACGTTTACAGGCTTTATGGAGGATAAGAGTTCGGTCAGTTTCATTTCTTCGTTGTCTGTTTTAACAGTCGTTTAGTTGGAGAGTGCCAGTGTCACTGTCTGCCCCTTTTTCACGGGGGTGCCTCTCTCGGGTATCTGTCGGGCCACATAACCTGTGCCCTGGAATTTCACATTCAGTCCGGCCTGCTCGAGGGTCACCACAGCCTCCCGCAGTCCCAGGCCGATCACCGACGGCACTGTGAGCTTGCCGGCCTCGGCCTTCCATGTGTCTCCCGAGTTCAGCGCCGGATGGATCACGGTCTTGATGCCTGCCGCACGTCGCACAGTGGCATAGCGGCGTTTGTCTTTCGAGCCGTAGAGGAGCGCGCGGTTGTCGGGGGTGGTTCCGTCGGCATAGTCGGGAGTATTGTCGAGCATGCCGCGGGAATACATCTTCAGGGCGATGTTCTTCATCACCTGTCCCGATGTGGATGCGGCGCCGAACATGTTGCGTTTCGGATAATATGTGAGCACCATGCATGAGTACTGCGGATCGTCTGCCGGGAAGAAGCCGCAGAAAGCGAGGCGCTTGCGGGCGGTGTTGTAGGTCCTTGTCTTCGGATCCACGCTGTAGCATGTGCCGGTCTTTCCGGCGAGCGCCACCTTGTCGTTCTTGAGTGAGCGGCCTGTGCCGTGGGCGCCCCATACCACCTGCTTGAGCATATACTGCATCTTGCGGGCGTTCTCTTCCGAGCATATGCGGTCGCGGATGTAGGTCACGGGGAGCACGGAGTCGAAGTTCTCGGTATGCAGCCCTTTCACGAGGCGCGGACGCACGTAGCGCCCTCCGTTGGCTATGGCGTTGTAGATCGAGAGGGTGTAGATCGGGGGGATCTGCGAGGTATAGCCGTAGCACATGCGCGAGAGGTCCACCCTGGCGGGGTTCTGCTTGAACATCGGGGTGGTCTCGCCGGCTATGCCGGTATTCAGAGGATCGAGGAAGCCGATGGAGCGGAGACGTTCCACGAAGCCTTTGGGGTTCTTGTCGTAGCCTCGGGTGATGATGCGGGCCATGCCGATGTTGGAGGACTGCTCTATGACCTCGCGCACACGGAGCGATCCGTTGTAGTGTGAGTCCGTGATGGGGCGGCCGCCGGCGTATGCCCACGACTTGCCGATGGGTATCACCTCCTCGAGGTTGCTCACCAGGCCGTCTTCAAGGGCTATCATCATGGAGATCGGCTTCACTACCGATCCCGGCTCGAAGCCTACCACGGCATAGTTCAGCGCCTCGATGTAGCCGTTACCCTTTTTGGAGCGCTCCAGGTTGGAGATGGCTTTTATGTCGCCGGTCTTCACATCCATGAGTATGGCGCATCCCCAGTCGGCGGAGCATGAGTCGAGCACGCGGTTCAGCTCGTTCTCCACTATGTCCTGAAGCTGTATGTCGATGGTGGTGCGCACGGAGTAACCCGGTATAGGCTCCACGTCGGTCCAGTTCACGATGTTTTTTGTGAGGGGTATCTTCTTGGCGAGGCCGGGAACGCCGTAAAGCAGCGAGTCGAGGGCCTTCTCAAGGCCGTAGATGCCGTGCACCTCCTTGCATTCGCGTGTCTGCCCCACGCCTCCCACAGAGCGGCGTGCCATGGCTCCGTATGGATTGGAGCGGCGGAGCACCGACTCCACTGTCATGCCGGTCTTGTTGGAGTTGCCGATGTTGAAGAAGGGGAATGTCTTGATCTTCTGCAGGTCGAGGAAGCTGATGTTGGTGATCAGCGGCCAGGCGCGCGGACGCTTCTTGGGATCGCTTTTCAGCGGTTCCTCAAGGCGTTTGCGCCATTCTTTCCGGTCGCGCACGGGGAAATTTGCGGCCATCGAGTCTGCAAGCTCGTCAAGTGCCATCTGGTAGAGGTGCTGTTTGAAGTTGTCGCAGCGGAAGTCGATGCGCACGGTGTAGTAGCGCAGGTTGGTGGCAAGGATATACCCCTTGTCAGACAGTATGTCGCCACGCTCGGGGAGCACGGTATCCACCCGCTCGAGCTGCTTCTGGGCAAGCTCGTTCCAATGGTGCGCGTCGATAACCGTGGTAGAGAACAGTTTGTAGCCGATAGCTCCGGAAAAGAGGAGTATCAGCACTGTCACTAACCCGTAGCGGAACAGCATGTGGATGTGGTGCTCTTGTTTCATCGGTTTATTTATATTTGCTTAAATGGTTCGGTTCCCGGCGGTAATAATCGTGCTATCTGCTTTTCGAGAGGCGGTAGGGGGGCTGATCCTGTACGGTGATCCCGAGATGTAGCGAGTCCACCAGATGTTGCATCGATGATTCCCTGATGCGGCTCATGTAGGCCGATTTGGCTCTCACCCTCTCTGTTTTTGCCACTTCAAGCTCTTTTTCGAGCTTCTGTATCTTTTCCATCTGCGTCTGGCAGGTATAGCGGTTGGTCATATACACCATCAGCATTACCACTACACCAAGCACCACGAGCCAGTTGCGGCGGAAAAAATCCACCGAAAGAATGCGCCCGTGCAATGCGCGCATCACGAAACTGTCCTGTCTGCCTGTCTTTTTTGCCATCGCTGTGTCTTGCCTTTCTGTCTGTCACCCGGTGTTTGCCGGGCGTTATGATTGAGTCTGAATGTCTGTATATCTGCTGTGATGTCTGTGTCTGCGGAAGTCCTGAAAATTACAGTCCCGCTTTCTTATTTCTTCTTTTCTTAATTTCTCAATTTCTCTCTTTCTCGACTTCTCTCTTCTCCCCGACCCTGAGTTTGGCGCTGCGTGAGCGAGGGTTGCGCTCTATCTCTTCGGCATCGGGAACGATCGGCTTCGATGAAAGAGGTTTGAAGGGGGAGAGGTTACGGCCGAAGAA
>CADFRV010000230.1 GCA_902836725.1 Muribaculaceae bacterium | reverse complement strand
AGCGCTGTGGCGGGTCTTTTCCCGGAAGCCACTTACACGAACGGCTGGACTATCGCCAAAGGGGTATGGCATCAGAACGACAGCGTGTACCGGTTCAAGGATCTTCCTGACGAATCCATACAGGTCAGGTATGTCATAGACGGGAGCCAATGGGCCAAGGATATACCGGAACCGACAGACAGCATCACCATCCGGATTCCGGATGTGATGCTCATGCAATCGCTGTCGGAGGTGACTGTGCAGGCCGATCGCCAGTATATGACCGATGACAAAAGCGTATATGTGCCGTCAAGACGCGACAAAAAGATCTCGTCCTCAGGCACACGTCTGTTGCAGGCAATGGCCATACCCTCCCTGGATGTAAACCCTGAAAACAACGCGGTCACAACAGCCGCCGGCGAGGGAGTGGCGATATACATCGACCATGTTCCCGCATCGAAAGAAGAAATCGCCGGGATGCGCACGATGGATGTGGCGAGGGTAGAGGTGTTCGACTATCCTAAAGACCCGCGTTTCTCAGGTGCGCGCCATGTGGTGAATTTCGTAATGCAGAAGTATGAGTACGGCGGATATACACGGGTGGGAGCCGCCCAGACTTTCGTCACGGATATGGGATCATATTCCGTGAATTCAAAGATGGTGTGCAAACGCATGACCTACGATCTGGCCGGCGCATTCAACTATTCGCGCGACACCCACACAGGAGAAACTTCTGTCACCGATTATATCTTTCCCGATATGCATGTGACACGCGACATGGCCACTGAATCATCCCTTGACAAACAACATGGAGGTAACGCCACTTTCCGCGCGTTATACAGAAACGGGGCGACGGTGATCTCCAACACCGCAGGGATTGTAATTACAAAAACACCCGACAATTTCCGACGCGACGCCACATCGTTCACCCCCGGTGTATATCCCTCCGATGTCTCGCTCACGCAATCAGACAACAGCGGTCTTTCCCCCTCCTGGGAAGGATACTATATGTTCACGCTTCCGAAAGAGATCTCATTATCCCTGCGGCCAACCGCGTCATATGGCCGCTACCGGCGCGACTATTCGTTTGTATCATCAGGGAACTCCGTTACCAACCATGCCACAGACGACGCATGGCAGTACAATCTTTCGGCAACGATGCAGAAACAGTTCGGCAACCAAAGTCTTGGACTATCCCTATCCGGAGGTGGCAACGGCAACCGCATGAATTATGCCGGCACAAATCCCGCCAAAGTCAACACACGATTCAATTTCGCCGACGTACAGCTTGTAGGAAATCTCAGATTCGGAAAACTATGGATGCAGGGCAACGCGGGAGGATCATATTCCCGGACATCCATAAACAGCCTGTCGAAAACGGAGTTCTACCCCCGCTATTTCGTCGCGGCAGGATACAACATAAACGACAAAAACAGGATAAGTCTTGCATCCGAATTGTCGCACTGGACAATACCGATGAACGAACAGGGACCGAATACCGTCATGCTCAACCAGATTGACGCACTGCGGGGCGGAACGGACCTCAAGACCTCGCGGTATAATTCCGTTCTGGCGCAGTATGACTGGATACCTGCGCAGAAGATCTCGTTCACCTTGTTCGGACAGTTCATCCGTCACACCCGCCCGGTATCAGACCTGTATTTCCCGATGGAGGGGAGCGCCACTCCTGTGATGGTGCGCAGCTATGTGAACAGCGGGTTCCTGAACCAATGGAAATACGGCGGTTCGGTAGCTCTGCGGCTGATAGACGGGAACCTGACATGCAAACTGAATGTGACCGGCACAAGTTACAACCGCCGGGGCGTACAGGAATACCGCGGCGATTATCTTCATCTGAGCGCCGACGCTACATACTCTCTCGGGAACTTCTATTTTTCGGGATATTACAGCCACCGCAACAAAAGCATTTCCGCAGTGTACAGAAACGAACGCCCGGAATATTACTACCTCATGGCAGGGTGGGGCAACGGCAACCTGCATATCTCAGCGCGTGCCAACAATTTCTGCCGCGCATCCTGGAGTGGCGCACGCAGCCTGCTCGTGGCAGAAAATTACCGTAAAGAGACACAGCTGTCGGGAGTCACCTACCACCGGTGGTTCGAGCTTTCTGTAAGCTATTCCATACCTTACGGCAAAAAACTGTCTGACCGGCAGGATATACAGACCCCAGGCGGCGCTTCCTCCGCCATACTCCACTGAAAGCTCCAGGCATCCAATCATCCCGCACCATATTCCCGGGAAACTGCGGGAAAGGGGGAGGGGCATAATTCAGGATAATTGTCCAATAATTTCACTGCGTGGAATATTGTTTGTAATTTTATGCCTCAGTTAGGAATAAAATAAATCTCCCTTAAATCCTGTATAGACATGAAATTATTACGAATCCTCACAGCAGTGATCATCACGGTGGCTGTGGCGCTCCCCTCTTTCGCGAAAAAGACTCCCAAAACCGACCCCGCCGATACCCCGAGGGCGTGGACACAGCTCCTGTGGCCCGACGGCGCCCCGCATCCCAAGGAAATAAAACCCGATGCCGAAGGGAAGATACGCGAGGCCAAAGAGATGGGCGACACCGCAAAGGTGCATGTGTTTCTCCCTGCCCCGTCGAAAGCCAACGGCAAGGCCGTGGTATTGTGCCCCGGCGGCGGATACGTATGGCTGGCCATTGACAACGAAGGCTACGGATGGGCCGACTTCTTCAACGAGCAGGGGATTGCCCTGATTGTACTCCAGTACCGCCTCCCCGACGGCACATGGGAGATACCGGTGGAGGACGTGCAGGAAGCCATACGCCTTGTGCGCCGCAACGCCAGGGAATGGAACATCAACCCCGACGCCATCGGCGTGGGAGGCTCCTCGGCAGGCGGCCACCTCGCTTCCACAGCCTCCACACACTTCGCCAAGCCGGTAAACGCCGATCCGGTAAGCTGCCGCCCCGACTTCGCCATACTCTACTATCCTGTGGTCAGCTTCCTGCCACAGTACTCACACGGCGGCAGCCGCATAGGACTGCTCGGCCCCAGCTTCACATGCAAGAAGGAGATTGAATTCAGCAACGAGATGCAGGTGACTCCCGAGACACCACGCACCATCATACTTTTCAGCTCCGACGACGACATAGTGCACCCCTTCAACGCACTCCGCTACTATGAAGCCCTTTACAACGCAGGTGTGCCCGCATCGCTCCACATCTACCCCGAGGGGCGTCATGGATGGGGAAGCAATCCGGCATTCAAATACCGCCAGGCAATGCTCACCGACCTCTCCACATGGCTCTCGGGCTTTTAAATAGCCCCCTTTCACTTGAATCTCACGATTTTTCGTTATCTTTGCACTCTCCGTGCGCCACATTGGCGCACGGAGAGGCATCTTTTTACAACGATGCCGCGACAAAAGCAATAATGTACAATTTATCAGCAACAGAATCATGTCGATAGACCAGATCATAGCTCAAGGAGTAGCCAAGGCCGTAAAGGAGCTTTACGGCGCAGAGACACCTGCCGACCAGATCGTGCCGCAGACCACCCGCAAAGAGTTTGAAGGAAATCTCACGGTAGTGGTGTTCCCATGGGTGAAAGCAGCCCGCAAAAGCCCCGAACAGGTAGGTACAGAAATAGGCCAGTGGCTTGTGGACAACGAGCCGGCTGTGGACCGCTTCAACGTAGTGAAAGGATTCCTGAACCTCGTCATCGAACCTACTTTCTGGTGCTCGGTGCTCCGCCATATAGAGGACACCCCCGGGTTCGGCCTCACCGCAGCTACGGAAAACAGCCCCCTGGTGATGGTGGAATACTCCTCACCCAACACCAACAAGCCCCTGCACTTGGGACAC
>CADFRV010000229.1 GCA_902836725.1 Muribaculaceae bacterium | reverse complement strand
GGTGGTATCGCTTATTGACTATCTTCCCGAAGAAGGCACCACCGGCGTAGTGCTCAACAACCGCACTGAATATATGCTCCCCGAGCTTCTCGACGGCATAGACCCCGCAGTCAGCATTCCAGTATTCTGCGGAGGCCCACTCGGACAGGACAGGCTTTATTTCATACATACACTCGGCCCTGACGTAATACCAAAGGCCCGACGTTATACCGACGGCCTCTATATAGGCGGAGATTTCGATGCCGCGATAAAATATGTCAACCAGAGCTATCCTACCGAAGGCTGCATCAGATTTTTCATCGGATATTCAAGCTGGGCCGAGGGACAGCTTGAGCGCGAAATCATGGACGAGCGCTGGGTCAACATGCTTTATCCTCCCTCCCCCGAAGAGATTCTCACCGGTGCCGGCGACCGTTTCTGGCACAGATTTGTCGGTTACCTCGGCGACTCTTACCGGGCATGGAGTCTCTTGCCTCGGAACGCCGTGTGCAACTGAAATCCCCGGTAATATATCTCTGACATTTCTTTATTTCTGAGCGACAATGACATGACTCTTGTCGCTTTTTATCTGTCCGGCATTTTAATATGTGGATAGTTTTTTGTATTTTCGCTGCACGAAATCTAAAACCCACAGCGAAAAAACATGAAAAAAGCACTTCTGTTATCAGTAATTGTCGCAGCTTCGTCAATGGCATCATATGCCGTAGAGAATCCTGTCGACTACGCATCCACTCTTGTCGGCACACACTCGAAGTTCGAGCTATCCACCGGCAACACATATCCTGCCACCGCAGTACCCTGGGGCATGAACTTCTGGACACCCCAGACCGGCACAATGGGCAACGGCTGGACATATGTCTACGAACACGACAAAATCCGCGGATTCAAGCAGACACACCAGCCAAGCCCGTGGATCAACGACTACGGACAGTTCTCCATCATGCCTGTGACAGGATCGCCGAAATTCCTCGAGGATGACCGTGCGAGCTGGTTCAGCCACAAGGGGGAGACTGCGAAGCCGTATTACTACAAGGCATATCTCGCAGACCATGATGTGGTAACAGAGATCACCCCTACAGAACGTGCGGCGATGTTCCGGTTCACTTTCCCCGAAAACGACAGCTCGTTTGTTGTGATCGACGGTTTTGATCGTGGAAGTTACGTGAAAGTGCTTCCCGGTCAGAACAAGGTGGTGGGATATACCACCCGCAACAGCGGTGGAGTGCCCGACAATTTCCGCAACTATTTCGTGGTGGAGTTTGACAAGCCCATTACCTATACCGCCACTTTTTCCAACGATGTGGAGCCGTCTGTTCCAGATGGGAAAGTGGCTTCTGGCGACTATTCCCTGAAAGAGGGCGTTCTGGAGCAGAAAGGGTTCCACACCGGTGCGGTAGTAGGTTTCAAGACTGCGAAAGGGGAGAAAGTGCATGCCCGTGTGGCCTCGTCATTTATCTCTCCCGGGCAGGCCGAGCTGAATCTCCGCGAACTTGGCAATGACAATTTCGATGCTCTTGTCGCCAAAGGGCGTGACGCCTGGAACGATGTGCTCGGACGCATTGAGGTGGAGGGTGGCGATCTCGACCAGGACCGCATGTTCTATACCACGCTTTACCGCTCCACGCTTTTCCCCAGAAAATTTTATGAGATAGATGCCGACGGCAATGTGGTGCACTACAGCCCATATAACGGCCAGGTGCTTCCCGGCTACCTGTATACCGATACAGGTCTGTGGGATACGTTCCGCGCCCTGTTCCCGCTTCTGAACCTTGTATATCCTTCGGTCAACGCCGAGATACAGGAAGGGATGCTCAACGCATACCGTGAAAGCGGATTTTTTCCGGAGTGGGCCTCCCCCGGCCATCGCGGCTGCATGGTGGGCAACAATTCGGCCTCTGTGCTTGCCGACGCCTATCTGAAAGGGATAAAGGTCAAGGACACTGAGACACTTTGGGAGGGTATCGTGAAAGGTACTGAAAACGTGCACCCCTCGGTAAGTTCCACCGGCCGTCTCGGACATGAATATTACAACAGTCTGGGTTATGTACCCTATGATGTGGATATAAATGAGAACGCGGCCAGAACACTTGAGTATGCCTATGATGACTGGGCCATATATCAGCTTGCAAAGGCTCTGGGGCGTCCTCAGGAGGAACAGGACCTTTATGCCAGGCGTGCCCTGAACTACCGTAACCTCTTCGACAAGGAGAGCGGCCTGATGCGCGGCCGCAATGAAGACGGCACGTTCCAGACTCCGTTTTCTCCCCTTAAATGGGGCGATGCGTTCACCGAAGGGAATTCATGGCACTACACCTGGAGTGTGTTCCATGATCCCCAGGGGCTTATAGATCTTATGGGCGGCCGCCGTAAGTTCGTGGAGATGATGGATTCAGTATTCTCGGTTCCCCCAGTGTTCGACGACAGTTATTATGGCTTCCCGATCCACGAGATCCGCGAGATGCAGGTGATGAACATGGGCAACTATGCGCATGGCAACCAGCCGGTGCAGCACATGATATATCTGTATGATTGGGCGGGAGAGCCGTGGAAAGCCCAGTATTGGGTACGCGAGGTGATGGACCGCATGTATACACCCACTCCCGACGGCTATTGCGGCGATGAGGACAACGGCCAGACTTCGGCCTGGTATGTGTTTTCGGCCATGGGATTTTACCCCGTGGCGCCGGGCACCGATGAGTATGCCCTCGGTTCGCCTCTCTTCAAGAAGGTGACGGTAAACCTCGAGAACGGAAAGAAACTGGTGATTGACGCTCCGGCCAACTCGGAGACCAACAGATATATCGGCCGCATGACAGTCAACGGAAAAGTGTATGACAAGAACTACATCACATATCCGATGATCATGGACGGTGCGGTGATAGATGTGGAGATGTCCGACAAGCCCAATCTTGAGCGTGGCACTAAGGATGCCGATTTCCCATATTCATTCTCAAACGAACTAAAAGGAAAGAAATAGAAAGATCATGTCCTCCGGTGAAAAGAAAATTAGCCCCATAGCGTGGGTGCCAACGGCGTATTTCGCCATGGGATTGCCGTTTGTCGTGTTGAACATGGCGTCAGTCCTCATGTTTCAGGGACTTGGGGTCGACGATGTGCAGATAGCGTTCTGGACGTCGCTCATCCTTCTTCCCTGGACTTTGAAACCGCTGTGGAGCCCATTTCTGGAACTTTTCAGAACCAGGAAATTTTATGTGGTTGTCACACAGTTCATCACCGGTGTGGCTTTCGGCCTGGTGGCGCTGTCGCTTACGTTCAATCACTTTTTTCCGGTGGCCATAGCATTTCTGGCGCTTGTGGCCTTTAGCGGAGCTACCCACGACATAGCATGCGACGGTGTGTATATGGGTGCCCTCACTCCGGCACAGCAGTCAAAATATATCGGGTGGCAGGGCGCGTTCTATAATATCGCGAAACTCGCCGCTACCGGCGGCCTGGTTTATCTTTCGGGGTATTTCATATCCCGTTTCAGTGCCGATGGGACTTTCATTGCCAACCGCAATGCATGGATGATAATCATGGGCATTCTGTCTGTGACGATGCTTCTGCTTGCGCTGTACCACATATTTATACTTCCCAAAGGGGGTGAGGCCTCCCCGGGCGGCGCAGCCGCTCCCCAGCTCGTTGGGGCCGTTCCAGGTGAGGGTCAGCATCCGCACCCCGTCCGCCGCCAGCACCTCCACCCGGTCCAGCCGGGCGCTGAGGGCCGTCAGGTCGCCGCAGAGGCTCTCGTCACACAGCCGCAGCAGACACAGCTCTGCATCCGTGCGGCGGTTTGTGCTGTAATAGAGGTCTGCCGTCGCTTTTTGCAGTGTCG
>CADFRV010000228.1 GCA_902836725.1 Muribaculaceae bacterium | reverse complement strand
AAGCTCCATAATGAGCACTGTCTTGCCCACACCGGCTCCACCGAACAGACCGATCTTGCCACCTTTGCTGTAAGGCTCCAGAAGGTCGATCACCTTGATACCGGTATAAAGGATCTCTGTACCGATAGTCAGATCCTCGAACTCAGGTGCGGGCTGGTGGATAGGACGCAGATTGTCTCGTTTCAGCTCGGGAAGATGGTCGATAGCGTCGCCGATCACATTAAGCAGACGTCCTTTGACCTGAGAACCGGTAGGTACGGCAATCGGACGCTCAAGGTTGTCGACACGGAGACCGCGGCGCAGACCGTCGGTACTTTCCATGGCCACACAGCGCACTGTGTCCTCGCCGATATGCTGCTCAACTTCAAGAATCAACATCGAACCGTCCTCACGGTCGATTTTCAACGCGGTATAAATGGGAGGCAGTATGTTGTCTTCACCTTCGAAGATAACGTCCACTACCGGGCCGATTACCTGGGCTATTTTTCCGAATTTATCGCTCATTATTACGAGAATATATTATGGGTATTCTGTATGTTATCAATGTTTTTCATGCATGGCATGTATCCGTAAGGGGGGTAACAGCGGCGATCAGAAATTGCCGAAATACCATCCCTGCCAGATTATTATAACCATCAACACGAGATTCACGAGATTGATGGGGAGAAGATACTTCCACTCAAGCGAAAGCAGCTGGTCGATACGCAGACGGGGATATGTCCATTTGAACCAGATGATGACGAATGAAAGTACGAACGCTTTCATAAGGAACCATACCACCGAGGGGATATAACCCATGATCTCGTTGAAACCATCCCATCCTTCCACGCGGAAAGGCATCCAGCCGCCGAAGAACATCAGTGTGGCGACACCTGATACGATGAACAGGTTCAGATATTCGGCGAGGTAGAAGAATCCGAAATGGATACCGGAATACTCGGTATGGTATCCGGCGGTCAGCTCACTCTCGGCCTCGGGAAGGTCAAACGGGCCACGGTTTGTCTCGGCAGTGCCCGCGATCATATATATAACGAAAGCTATTATGGCAGGGATGTGCGCCGAGAAGATGAACCAGTGGTCGGCCTGTGCCTCCACAATTTTTACTACATCCATAGTTCCGGCGAAAGCCACCATAGTGAGGATCGATAGCCCTACAGAAAGTTCATAACTTACCATCTGCGCGCCGGAACGGAGAGCGCCGATAAGGGTGAACTTGTTGTTTGAGGACCAGCCTGCGAGCAGGATTCCGAGCACACCGATGGAAGAGCATGCTATCAGGAAGAAAATACCAATATTGAAATTGATGATCTGAAGACCGTTGCCCCACGGAAGAACCGCGAAACAGAGCATTGAGGCGATGATCACCAGATAGGGAGCGAGGGCGAACAGGAATTTGTCGATATGTTTCAGCTCGATAAGCTCCTTGATGAGCATCTTCACAGCGTCGGCCATACTCTGGAGCAATCCCCAGGGACCTACACGGTTAGGACCGAGACGGCACTGGAAATAGGCACATATCTTACGCTCGTAAAGGATATAGAAGAGCGCCAGAACGGCATAGACCAGCAATAATCCCACTCCTACAAGCAAACACTCTATCGTAGTGGCGAGCCAACCGGGCATGCACCCGTTGAGCAGATGGTCGAACCACTCGGTGAAAGAGTGGAAATTGTCTATTGTGTAATTATCCATAACGTGATGTTCTGTCGTCGAATAATTCTTTTTCTATGTATTCTAAATTGTGATAACAGCTTATCGGTCCATATCAGGCACGATGTAGTCCATCGAACCGCCGATGGTGATAAGGTCGGCGATCTTCTGGCCACGGGTGATATGATCCACCACGGCGGCGGCATTGAGGCTCGGGGTGGCGAGTTTCAGACGATAGGGCTTGTTTGAGCCGTCGCTCTCGATATATACTCCGAATACGCCGCGGCAGCCCTCCACTACCTGGAACCAATGGCCCACAGGGAGCTTGAGCACTTTGGGAACTTTGGCAAGGTAGTCGCCTTCGGGAATATTGTCGATAAGCTGCTCTATGATATGCTTGCTCTGGAGTATCTCGTCCACGCGGTTCTTGAAACGCGCCATCGAGTCGCCTTCAGTACGAACCACCTGCTCGAACTGCACACGGTCATAAGCACCGTAAGGCACGAGCTTGCGCACGTCGCAGGCCCATCCGGAAGCGCGGCCCGAAGGACCTGTTATGGCGTAAGAAAGCGCGTCCTCATGACTGAGCACACCCACACCTTCGAGACGGTTCTTGGCGATCACGTTGCCGGTAAAGAGTTTGTTGTATTCGGCCACGTTTTTGTCGAGAGTGTCGAGAAGCGCCTTCACATCCTTAACGAAATCGGGATGGAGGTCGGCCATCACGCCGCCGATGCAGTCATAATTGAATGTCATGCGGGCACCGCATGTCTTCTCCATTATGTCAAGCACCTGCTCACGCACACGCAGCGTGTAGAAGAGCATTGTTGTGGCACCGAGGTCCATGCAGAATGTGCCGATAAAGAGGCAGTGCGACGCGATACGCGAAAGCTCGTCCATCAGTGTGCGCACCACTACGGCGCGCTGAGGCACCTCAATTCCGGCGGCTTTCTCTATGCAGAGACAGAGACCGTGGTGGTAGTTGTGGGCCGAGAAATAGTCCAGACGGTCCATGAAATGGAGTGTCTGCATATATGAGAGGTCCTCACAGAGTTTTTCCACACCACGGTGGATATACCCCATATAGACATCGATTTTCTTAATGGTCTCGCCGTCGACTGCGGTACGGAAACGGAGCACACCGTGGGTGGCAGGGTGCTGCGGACCGATATTTACCACAAAATCCTCCGGTTTGAACACGATCTCCTCACGACGCTCCACTTTGCCGTCGGGAAGTTCGACCCACGTCTGGGTAAGGTCGCTCTGACGCTCATTCTCAATGCTGGGGGCATTGGCGACATCGTTCATGTCGTAATCTTTGCGCAACGGGAAGCCTTTCCAGTCAATGTTCAGGAACAGACGGCGCATGTCGGGGTTGCCGATAAACACAATCCCGTAGAAATCGTAAACCTCACGTTCGAGTATGCCGGCTATGCGATAGAGATCGGCGATACTGTGGAGCATCGGGGTGTCGCGGTCCTCGGTCTGTGTCTTTACCGACACGAAACGGCTCATGGCGGCGTCGGCCAGATAATACACACATCCCAGGGATGTTTTCCAGTCCATACCTACGATGGTCACGAGGTAATTGAACCCGTGCTCGTCGCGCAATGTCTTTACAAGATCGTGAAGCTGCGCGTCGGCGATATTGATAAGCAGAATCTCACCCTCCTCGAAAGTGGCTCCGGGGAACTGTTTTGAGATCTTGTCCTGCAATTCAGCCATATGTTTTGCTTTACTACTTTATTCCTTTTACAAGTGGCAAACCGGATGATTGGCGCCCCGGAGTGCCTTTAGAGATTGAATTGGCTCCATGTCGCGGCCTCCGGCAGCGATGCCGGAGCGTCCGTTACGGCAGGAGCATGCCGTTATTCCTTTTCCTCGGGATGTTCGGCGAGATATTCCTTACGGTTCATCTTACGGTTCACGCCGCCGAAAAAGCGCTCTACTTTCATCTTTCTTGAAAGCTGCATGATACCGTAGATCATGGCCTCGGGACGGGGAGGACAACCGGGCACGAACACATCGACCGGCACTATATCCTCGATACCTTTGGCCACATGGTATGACTTGCGGAAAGGACCGCCGGAAATGGCGCAGCTACCGCAGGCTATGACATATTTGGGTTCGGCAAGCTGATCATACAGACGGCGGAACACAGGCACCATGCGGTTGACGATGGTACCGGCGACCATCATGAAGTCGGCCT
>CADFRV010000227.1 GCA_902836725.1 Muribaculaceae bacterium | reverse complement strand
GCTGGTACAAGAAGATGACCCGCGAATTCACCGGCACTTTCACCGGCAAGGGTCTTGACTTCGGCGGCTCCCTCATACGCCCCGAAGCCACCGGTTACGGCAACGTGTATTTCCTCCAGAACATGCTCGCCACCCGCGACATCGACCTCAAGGGGAAACGTGTGGCGATCTCAGGATCGGGCAACGTAGCCCTCTACACCGCACAGAAACTGCTGTCGCTCGGCGCAAAGGTAATCTCATTCAGCGATTCCGACGGCTCTATCGTGGCGCCGGAGGGTATAACCCAGGAACAGTTCGAGGAGATCTTCGACCTCAAGACGCTTTACCGCGGCCGCATCTCGGAATTCGCCGAGAAACATCCCGACGTATGCACATACTATCCGCGTGAACGTCCGTGGAAGCATGTAGGCAAAGTTGACATCGCCATGCCTTCCGCAACCCAGAACGAAGTCGACGGCGACGACGCACGCGCCCTTCTGGCCGCAGGATGCTTTGCCGTGAGCGAAGGCGCCAACATGCCCTCCACTCCCGAAGCCATCGCAGAGTTCCAGAAAGCACGCATCCTCTATGCACCGGGCAAGGCGGCCAACGCCGGAGGTGTGTCGGTAAGCGGCCTTGAGATGGCACAGAACGCACAGATGCTCCGCTGGACAGCAGAAGAGGTTGACAACCGCCTGCGCCAGATCATGGCCGACATCCACACCCAATGTGTGGAGCACGGCACCGAAGCCGACGGCTACATCAACTATGTACGTGGCGCCAATACAGCCGGCTTCCTCAAGGTAGCGCGTGCCATGATGGCCCAGGGAGTGGTGTAACCCACCCCTACTGAAATAAAACACAGCGGGATGCCCGGCAACCGGGCATCCCGCTGTGTTTTATTTCGAATCGGCCTAAGCCGATAGGACGGAGTGTAATTTTAGAGACATTGCAATCCGGCAAACCGTTGAGTCACACATAACCTGATTATAAACAATTATTGCTGTCCGCTAAAACCGGAAAATATTAATCTGTTATCTGTCTCCTTTCCTGATTTTACCAGCAATAATTCCATACCGGGGGCACATGAGGGAAACGCATAATTATTCATGTTTATAAAATTATTCCATATCATTTTTGAAGTAAATGGATAACGGCAGATAAAATGTTCAGAGATTTTTATTTAATTAATGTTGCACTTCCGGTTACATAGTTGTATCTTTGCGCCATAGATGACGGCAAACAAAGAAACTCCAGTCAAAACATTTATTCATCATATATTTTATTTTATGAAAAAACTCTACATTTTTGCTCTCCTGGCGTCGCTTTCCCTCTCTGCAGGAGCCGCAGTCCCATTCGAGAAAGGGAAAGACAGAGCGCCGAGGACGCACATGCAGAAGGTGCACTCCACAATCCCATCCAGAGCCGCAGAACTGCAGACACTCATTGAGGAAGACTTCTCAGCTTTCGCAGACGGCACGGAAACCGAACCAGGGGATGAAATCGTATATGAAAACATTTACCACATTCCCGCGAGCTATACCTCCACTCCCGGATGGACCGGCCAGGGCGTACGCCCGGCAGGTGGCTGCGTGTCGCTGCACCCCTGGGAAGACAGCTATGGCGATACCCGCGGCGGCTATATCTCCACTCCCCCGCTGATGCTCGACGGAACCGCCACGCTTACATTCCGCGCAAAAGTATCCACCGGCGACAGCGGAGCGCTCTGGGTGGTTCTCTGTGACGACGACTACGGCCCCGGCGACGATGAACTCGACGCGGAGCTTACCTCTGAATGGCAGGAATTTGAACTTGTAGCTTCAAACGGCTCGCTCCAGCTGCCATCTTATTTCCAGTTCTCGGCAGAGGGGGGATGCATCCCTCTTGTCGACGATGTGAAACTTGTGTTCAAGCGCGACCGCATAGACCGTCCCTATCCCCTCCCCGCGATCAATGTTTCGCCCAACGAATTCATAGCACGCTGGGAAGAGGTGTACGGAGCCGAGGGCTATCTACTCAACATTCTCTGCACCACACCCCCGCAGGAAATCGTGAGCGATGAGCTGACCGAGACATTCGACGGCATCAACCTCAAGGATGACGGCAAGAGCATCGATACCGAGAATCCCGGCTATCCCGAAGGATGGACCATCAATGTGAGCGAGCACGGATCGCAGGATGTGAGCACAGACGAAAACGATCTCAATTCCGGCAAACTCTCGCTGAAATTCGATGCAGTAGGCGACATGATCACATCACCCGCCACGCCGGAGCCTATCGACAAGTTCTCCTTCTGGTGCAAACCCACCGCCTACACCGATGACTATTCCAACATGTCGCTCATACGTCTTGAGCTGTACCACTCGCACACCGACACCTGGGAAACCATCGCACAACTCGGATACTACAACTTCCCCGAGACGGGAGGATGGTACACTGTCGACAACGAGCAGATACTCGGCGACGATGCGACACGTATACGCCTGAGCTATATCCAGAAAGGTACCCCCGACTTATTCATCGACGATATCAAGCTCCACTACACCCGCCGCGGCACCACAGCCCCGATGCTCTCCGATTTCAAGGTGGAAGGCACGGAATATGCCGTCAAGGATATCGATCCCCGCAACCAGTATGTATATTTCGTAAAGGCATACCGCGACGACGTGGTATCCACAGCAAGCTACTCAGTATGGGTTGACGGTATCACCGGCCTCAAAGTAGAGACCGAAGAACCCACCGACGTGACACCGACCTCATTCACCGCCTCGTGGAAGCCGCTCGGACATGCGCAGTCATATACCGTGAACGCATTCCGCGTCGTAGAGCCTGCAACAGACCTGGAGAATGTAACAGTGCTTGAAGAGACATTCGACAATATCACCCAGGGGACTGTGGAATCTCCCGGCACAGACTGGGTTTCCCCGTTTGACTTCGGCGCCAAGGGATGGGCTTCCACATCGTGGTGCGCCACCCAGCCCGCATGGGCGAAAGGTATGGCGGGAACCACAGGCACAAACATCTGGATGGGAGTGGCCGGACTGGTCTACACCCCCGTGCTTGACCTCTCCTGCTACGACGGCAAGGGCATAACAGTGGACGCCACATTCGTCACCACCGTCGACGCATTCGAATACAACGGCCAGACAGAGAGCGAGGGTGTGTTCGCGATCATCATGAATAGCTCCAATCTCACACTGCCTATCGCTTCCGGGCTTCTCGATACCCCTGTCGTAGGCTCAACCAGCGGCACCATCACCATCAGCAACGTGCCGGAGGATGCCGACCTGTCGAGCGTAGTGATTGCATTCATGAACAAGAGCGGCCTTATGTTCTTTGTGGACTACGCCAAAATCTCAATGAACGTGCCCGCAGGCAAAACGCTCACCACCCCGCTCATGTCAGTGACCACACCGGAGACATCCCACAAATTCGAGGGACTTGACCCGCAGTCTGACCACGCCTTCTCGGTAAGCGCGTCGGCCACCCATAACTACGAGACCTTCATCTCCGAACTCTCCGACATGCGTATTGTAAGAACATCCTCCGCTTCAGTAAGCAAAATCACAGGGGCGAACGACACTACCGTCACCGTCGCCGGGGGCGCGATCATAGTAAATGCTCCTGAGGATGTAACCACCGAGGTATATTCCACTACCGGAATCCACGTTGCCGCCGGCAACGGCAGCTGCACCCTGAATGTGGCTCCCGGCCTTTACATAGTGCGTGCCGGCAACCGCACCGTTAAGGTCGCTGTAGGCAAATAAGGCAGCCTGTTCACCGCATAACAGACTGAACATCATAGCATGAAGATTCCAAAACGAAGTGCAAAACTTAGAGATTAGAATTTCTCATTTTCCTCTCTCCTTCTGGCGAGGGGATGCCAGAGCGGCGGGGG
>CADFRV010000226.1 GCA_902836725.1 Muribaculaceae bacterium | reverse complement strand
CTTCATAGGTCTCAACAACCTTATGCGTGCCACAGGATATCCGCGCAAGGCCATGATTTCGGCACTTCTGTCGGTGGTGGTGAATGTGATCCTCGCTCCTATTTTTATCTACACGTTGAAATGGGGGATAGCCGGTGCGGCCTGGGCCACCAACGCGGGGCAGTTCGTGGCTTTTATCTGGGTATTGTTCCACTTTTTCTCAAAGAAGAGCTATGTGCATTTCAATGCGTCCAACAGCTGGTGCAAAGGGTCTATCCTGAAAAAGATATATGCTATCGGCCTGTCGCCGTTCCTGATGAATGTCACGGCATGTGTGGTGGTGATCTTTATTAACAAGGCACTTCTCGACTGCGGTGGTGCCGACGGAAATCTTGCCATCGGTGCATTCGGCATCATAAACCGCGTCACCATGTTTTTCGTGATGGTGGTGTTCGGTGTCACACAGGGCATGCAGCCTATACTCGGGTTCAACTACGGTGCCAACCAGTGGAGTCGCGTAAAGGCCACCCTCTACAAGGGCATCTGGATCGGTGCCTCTATCACGGCTTTCGGATGCTTTATAACCGAGGTATTTCCTGACACGCTCAGCCGTCTCTTCACTGTTGACGAGGGGCTGATCACCATAGCCCGCGAGGGATTCCGCTGCTATTTCATATGCTATGCCGTGGTGGGATGTCAGATCGTGATACAGAATTTCTTCCAGTCGATAGGAAAACCGCAGATATCCATATTCCTCTCTCTCACACGCCAGTTGATCTTCCTTTTGCCTTTCCTCCTGACACTTCCGCGGTATTTCGGGGTAAAAGGCGTATGGCTGTCCATGGCAGGCAGTGACATGCTGGCTTTCATTGTGGCCGTGATAACCCTTGTGATCATGCAGCGGCGCATAAGCCGCAAGATGCAACCTGCCGCTCCCTCCATGGGAACGGCGCAAACAGACGATACCGATGATTGAGAATATAGAAATGCGGGTCACTCCCGAAGTGGCCTATGTGCCGCTGAGGCTTAAGACAGCAGTGTCCACACGGTTGCAGCTTGATGTGAACCGCATACGCCATGTGAAGATACTGCGCCGCAGTATCGACGCGCGTCAGCGCCAGGTGATGGTGAATCTGACGCTCAAAGTGTGGGTTGACGAGATGCCGGCCGCTGAGGATACCGCCCTGGTATGCCCGGTTTATCCCGATGTGAGCGGGGCGCCGCAGGCAGTGGTCGTCGGTGCGGGACCGGCCGGTCTTTTCGCGGCTTTGCGTCTGATAGAGCTTGGGATGCGCCCCGTTGTGCTCGAACGCGGGAAAAGCGTGGAGGAGCGTGGCAAGGATATGGCACGTATCGCACGCGAGAATGTAGTGGACCCTGACAGCAACTATTGCTTTGGCGAAGGGGGTGCAGGAGCTTATTCCGACGGCAAACTCTATACCCGCAGCAAGAAACGCGGCTCGGTGGAGGAGGTGTTGAAGACGCTCGTGTGCCACGGTGCCTCGGATGATATTCTCGTGGACGCACATCCGCATATCGGTACCGACAGGTTGCCAAAAATCATAAGCGCCCTGCGCAATACTATAATCAGATGCGGGGGAGAGGTGCGTTTTTCCACAAGGGTTGAGGATCTCATTCTTGACGGGAATACAGTGAAAGGTGTGGTGACATCAGACGGATCCACTGTTGCGGGACCGGTTATTCTCGCTACAGGCCACTCCGCCCGCGACGTGTATGAAATGCTCTGCCGCCGGGGAGTGCTTCTCGAGCCTAAGGGGATAGCCGTCGGTGTGCGTCTCGAGCATCCGCAGCAACTGATAGACCGCATACAGTATCATAATCCCGGCGGCCGCGGCAAGTATCTGCCGGCTGCCGAATATTCCATGCTGACGCGTGTCGACGGGCGCGGTGTATATTCATTCTGCATGTGCCCCGGAGGGGTCATAATCCCTGCCGCCACCGGCGACGGACAGCTTGTGGTGAACGGCATGTCGCCTGCATCCCGTGGAGGCAAATGGGCCAATTCCGGTATGGTAGTGGAGGTGCTTCCCGAGGATCTGGATGATTACAATGGTGCCGGCCCGCTGAAAGTGATGCGGTTTCAGGAAGATGTGGAGCGGCGTTTTTATGACGATGCCGACGGCTCGCAGAACGCTCCCGCGCAACGCATGCGCGATTTCGTAGAGGGTAAAGCCTCTGCCTCTCTGCCGGCCACATCATATGCGCCTGGCATACATGCGGCGCGGATTGACAGGCTGCTTCCCCCCTTTATCGCGAAACGCCTGCAGAAAGGTTTTGCCGATTTCGGCCGCAAATCGCGGGGCTTCCTTACCAACGAGGCTGTGCTTATAGGCGCCGAGACGCGCACGTCGTCTCCTGTGCGCATACCCCGCGATCCTGAAAATCTGTGCCATGTGGCGGTGTCAGGGCTATATCCCTGCGGTGAGGGTGCCGGCTATGCCGGCGGAATAGTTTCCGCGGCAATCGACGGGCGCCGGTGCGCCGAGGCTCTCGCCGCCGCCTGCCGTTGACCGGCCGTCGTTATGATGGTGTATCTTAGGTTGCCTGATTGAGGATGCCAACTTTTAACTTTCAACTTCTATGGAAACGTGGAATCAACTCTCTGATGATGAAATAAAGATGGGGTTTGTTGCCTCCTGTATCGAAAGCGCGTCGGCACGTATCGGCTGCCGATATGATGAAATGCTTGACAGGATGGAGGCTGTCGGTCTTATCGACAACTACATATATCCCCATTATGAGGCTCTTCATACTGAGGACAGGACAAATCTGACTGATAATATCATTGATACCCTTAATCGTTGGGAAGCAAAAAACACCGGAAATAATGAAGGATAAGATAGAGATATTTTGTTTATCAACGGACTGATGTCAGAGGAAGGTGCGATCAGGCGTCTCCGTTACCTTAAACCAAACAATCAGATTTGTATTCTGAATCAGGAAATGCTTGACAGACATCTTAAATTCTGCGAATCGATAAAATTGTCAGACTGATGGATAATTACAGCAAGGAAATACTGGATATTTTGAGATGGAGCCGCATGGGCGTCATAGCATGCCGTATTGCCGAAAAAGTCGGCATCTCTCCTCTGCAGGCTCTCAAGGATTTCTATCGCAGTGACACATGCAGAAGGTTTCATGACCGTGGTACCGGCCTGTATATCCAGAGCGACAACTACATCGCCGACGACTATCTTATAGAAATCGGTTTTCAGTGTGAGTGACGCCGCTGACCGGCAGTTATCAGGGTAAAACGCTGTTCAGAGGGTATCTTCATCAGCCTCCTCGTCGCTGTCAGAGGCTTGCGCTATGGCGAGCATGGAGCGGTATTCTTCCCACTCCTGATCCTCCTCGGCTGAGAAGGTGAGAGGAAGCTCGGGGAAAGCGGCGAGCGTTTCGTTGAATTTTCTCTGGAAAATATGGAGGCTGAGGGTATAGAACACCAGATCGCGGGCACCTTCACCGGTGTAAACTCCGGTGAGCACTGCCACAGGATCTTTTTTGAATGTGGTTTCCAGGGCCTCCTGAACTTTCTCCATAAGTTCGGATGTAGCCTCGTCGGGCATTCCACCGGCTGCAGGTGTGTAGCTCCATGTCGCTTCCACCCGGTAGCGGAAACGCGGATTTGATATAAATTTCTCGACGTCAGTCCTTACGGTCCCCATCACGAGGTTGCCGGATTCGGCGCTTTCAAGCGGTGTGGTCAGCCAAGCCATAGATAAATCTTTTTTGTTTCCCCAAAGTTAATACTTTTCCTTTATTCGAGCGCTATCCGGTGCTATACATGTAGTCTGTATGCCTGTCTGCACCGACAAAAAACAAGCGTATGCCATGCGGCTTTAAAGAATATCATGAAATACTACAAATAGTTATAATTTA
>CADFRV010000225.1 GCA_902836725.1 Muribaculaceae bacterium | reverse complement strand
CGCGTCGTATGTTTCGCGGTGCCTCGATTTTGTATTGGTGATTATCGGGATCAGATATCCTCCTCAAGGGTGAAATCGTCGTCCTCGTCGAAGTCGCTGTCGAAGTCAAGTTCGCCAAGCTCGGGCTGTGCGGCTTTCCCTTTCGAGCCTTTTGACTTTTTGGCAGGTGCGGGAGCCTCGCTCTCTTCTGTAGCCTCAACATCAGTCTCCCCCTTTTCGGTTTCGGGAGCTGCGGCGTTGGGATCCTGGCCGCGGAGAGCCGCCATGATTTTCTCTTCAAGCTCTTCGGCCAGTTCGGGATTGTCGAGTATCACGGCTTTGGCTGCATCGCGTCCCTGGGCGAGTTTGGAGCCGTTGTAGCTGAACCATGATCCGCTCTTGGTGATGATGCCGTATTCCACGCCGAGATCCACGATCTCGCCTGACTTGGATATACCCTCGCCGAACATGATGTCGAACTCGCAGCGCTTGAACGGGGGAGCCACCTTGTTTTTCACCACCTTGATCTTGGCGCGTTTTCCCAGTACGTCGTCGCCGTCCTTGATGGGTGATCCCGGACGGATATCCACACGCACGGATGCGTAGAACTTGAGGGCGTTGCCCCCTGTGGTGGTCTCTGAGGGACCGAACATCACTCCGATTTTCTCACGCAGCTGGTTGATGAAGATACATACCGTGTTGGTGCGTGCTATGGTGGCGGTGAGCTTGCGCATGGCCTGCGACATGAGGCGTGCCTGGAGGCCTACGTTGCGGTCTCCCATGTCACCCTCTATCTCGCTTTTCGGGGTAAGGGCGGCCACGGAGTCCACCACGAGGATGTCTATCGCGGCCGAGCGGATAAGCTGTTCGGCGATCTCAAGCGCCTGCTCCCCGTTGTCGGGCTGCGCGATGAGGAGGTTGGTTACGTCCACTCCGAGTTTCTCGGCGTAGAAGCGGTCGAAGGCGTGCTCGGCGTCGATCATTGCGGCGATTCCACCCTTTTTCTGTGCCTCGGCTATGGCATGGATGGCGAGGGTGGTCTTACCTGATGATTCTGGGCCGTAGATCTCTATGATACGTCCTTTGGGATAGCCGCCTACGCCGAGGGCGTAATTGAGGCCGATGGAACCGCTTGAGATCACTTCCACCTTCTCTATGGCTTCGTCGCCGAGCTTCATTATGGCGCCGCGGCCGTAGTTTTTCTCGATATTGCCCAGAGCCTGTGCCAGAGCGTTGGCTTTGGCCTCTTTGGGATCGACGGCTTTGTCGATCTTCTTGATCGGGGCTTTCTTGGGTTTGGGAGTTTTTTCCATCTGTTATGTAGTGCTTTTTGTTTTGTCTGTGGGGATTGCAGGTGCCTTTCCTGGAACCTGTGCCGCAAAGTTAGCGGGATGCCGGGCAAATATGTTTCACACCGGGGTTAAAAAGTGTGTATCGCGCCTGCGGCTACCGTCATACAAAGATAACATAATGGCGGCATCCACGCAACTGCCCTGTTTCAACTTTTTTGTATTTTTAAAAATAGAAGCTGTAGTTGGGGAACTTTTCCGGATCGGTGGTGGTGCGGAGCGCGAACACGGTGCCCGCCTTTTTGCCGTCGTGTCCCCTGAAGGCTACGGTGGCGTTGCCGCCGGCGGCGATGGCTTCGGCAGGGATCTCATACACTGTCTCGTAGAAGGTGAGGGGCACCTTGTCGAAAAGTATTTCGCTGGCCAGTTTCACCCCGTTGACAGTGACGTCGAATTCATGCCCCTCGTTTTCGTTGCCCCAGTAGGTGACCACGAGATAGTTGGTCTGCCCCGGCGTGGTTTTCATGTCATAGGAGAACCAGTCGTCGGCCTCGCGTCCCAGGCGGGTGTGTTCCCATGAGTTGAAACCCAGGGCGGGGGAGTGTCCCCCCTGGCTTACCAGGCGCGATGTGCCGCACTGCATGTTGTGTGCCTTCTCGTCGTCGGCATACGAGGGGCGCAGCTCGTCGATGACCACACGCTTGCGGAGCGCCATCTCCTGCGGGGTGTAGACTTTCAGGTAAAGGGAGTAGCGCGTATGGTGGGTCATGTAGTATGGCAGCAGTGTCAGCTCCTTCTTTTTCCCGTAAAGGGTGCCGGCTCCTGTGGTGGTGTATTCCATCGGATGCTTTCCGGTGGGCTTTATCCAGCTGTCGAGATCGCTCTTGTCGGCGGTGAATGTGGGGATGTCGTTCTCGGGTACCACGCGGTTGTTGTTGCCGGCGCTGTTCACGCGGTCGGCAGGCATGTGGTCGCTCCCGAGTATGCCGGCATATACGATGGGGCCGCGGCAGATGGCGTTCATGTACGGGTCGTCTTTGGCCGCTTCAAGACGGAATGTCTGTGGCATCTCGATCTCTATTATGTCACCCTTTTTCCAGGAATGCGCGAGCGGGATGTACTCGCCGCGTCTGGCCTTTACCGGTATGCGCTCGCCGTTGATGCTTACGCGCACTCCGCTTTCAGCCCATTGCGGATAGCGCACATAGATGGGAGCGTCATAGCTCCCGCACTCCTCGATGGTGAGCGTGGTGCGGTCGGTCTGCGGGAAGTCGGTCTTCTGGCTCAGGCGCAGCCCTTTCTCCTCCCAGTTCAGCGTGGAGGGGATGAAGAGATTCACAAGCAGCACATTGCCGTTGTTGAAGTAGATGGCCTCCCCGTATTTTGAGTGGTTTTCCATCCCCGTCCCGACACAGCACCATACTCCCTGCAGGTTGAAGCGGTCGCTGTAGCTCTTGAAGCCTCCCGGGATGGTGCTTGTGTAATATGTCACACCGCCGGTCTCGGGATCCTGTGAGGCAAGTATGTGGTTATAGAGGGCGCGCTCGAAATAATCCATGTGACGCAGCTCCCCGCCGGATTCGAAGGTGTTGAGCGCCACTTTCAGCATGTTGTATGTGTTGCAGGTCTCGCTTGAGGTGTATCCGAGCCTTTTGGTGGTCTCCCCGGGGCGCCCGAACCGCTCGTAGCAGCTGTTGCCGCCGATGCAGTTGATGTGGCCGCTGTAGGCCATGTCGAGGAAATTCCCGGTAGCCTGACGGCTCACCTCGTCGCCTGTGAGCTGATACTGGCGCGCCGTCCCCTCGAACGTGGGTGTCTGGAAGTTGGCATGGCGCCCGTAGAGCACGTCGTGGCCGTCGGCTATGTTGAGTATTACCTTCTGGTGGTTGAAGCGGCGCGACACCTCCATGTAGCGTTCGTCGCCTGTCAGTGCGTAGAGGTCGGCATATACGGCGTTCATGCCGCCATGCTCTATGTCGAGGAAGCCGTCGAAGAGATCGGGATTGCATGCCAGCACGAAGTCTGCGATCTGGTCGGCATGTTCGCGCCACAGCTCCAGTGCCTTGGGGTTGCCGCAGTAGAGGTAGGCGTCGCGCAGTCCGGCGTGATATTTATGGATGGTATAGAAGGTGTTGCCCGATGTGCCTCCCCAGGGGGCGCCCCAGTCGTCGGGGCGGTTGAGCAGCAGCTCGCCGGAGAGTATCTTCTCGAAGTCGTAGTGTACACGCTCTCCCCTCTGATGGAATATGTCGCGTACCTTGCACATCTCGTCTATGATGTAGTTGATGCGTTCGAGGAAACGGGAGTCTCCTGTCTGGGCATACATGAGCGAGGTGCCCGACATGTAATGTGGCAGATCGCCGGGGCGGGGGCCTTCCGGTTGGTTAGAGCCGGGATAAGCTCCTTTTTCAGGGAGATCCACCCGTTTGCGCAGCCCGTTGAGCATCCTGTCCACATCCATATCGAGCAGGTATCGCTGTGATACCTCCATCGCATGGTGGAACGGGCTGCCCGGAAGCAGGCGCACTTCCGAGAGCGGGAATGTCTTCCATATTTTGGGGTGACGGCTTATGACGACGGTGCGGTTGTCGATCTCGCCGGCCTGACTTTGGTTAT
>CADFRV010000224.1 GCA_902836725.1 Muribaculaceae bacterium | reverse complement strand
GACCGAACCCGAATCCCTCAGGCGACGACCCAGATGGGCCATTATGACACACCCTCATGTTTGTTTTGGCTTAAATCATGGCTTACACTTCCCCACCGGAGGTTCGGTAAGTGTTATCCTGACAACTGTGGTACGAGGCAGACTTCGGGCTACCGCATCATTGAAATGATCCATATATTTGGGCAGAAATCTCCGGCAAAGCAATCTGAGCGCCTCAGTTTTCTCCCCGTCATCCGTCACAAGTTCTGCACGTCCAAGTGCGATTGCCGAATTGTAATATTCCGTGAAATTCTGTTTTTCCTCCTCATAGCGGGGCGTACACCTGCTCACCGCCGACAGGCTCACAACGGCACTCGCCTTAAGACAATCAAGTTTTTCCCCTTCTCCCGCGCAATGGAAATAAAACGTTTGCGCGTCTTTGCGCACAAGCGACAGAGGGAGGCCGTAAGGTGTACCGTCAGGGCGCATCATCGAAACCGTCACATATGGGGCCTTATCAAACACTTCCAGCGCCCAGGCGGTGTCTTTCTGTCTGCAGGCTTTTCTCATCTGTCTCATTTGTCATATGTTTAAGTAACACATAAAGCATCTTCACATTCCGCAAAGATACGCTATTATTCCATAATTATAAATGCACTTGTGGCTACAGGGTGAGCAATCAGTCTGCAAAAGTTGTTATTAGTATTGAAAGGCATGCCTGTTCAAGCCGCATATATGTAACTGCAAATTAATCTACAACTTTAAAATTTATAAAATATGAGACTAAGAGAACAGATAGATTATGTTCCGGGACAGGTGGTACACAAGGTCATTGCCAAAAATGACTCCGGAATTGTAATTCTCATGGCATTTGATAAAGATGCATCACTCGCCACACATACGGCCCCCGCCATAGCTGTGGTACAGATACTGGAAGGCACCTGCGCCTTTACCCTCAACGGCAATGAGATGATGCTCAATGAAGGCGATTTTCTGGTAATGCAACCTGAAACGCTACATTCTCTCCGCGCACCTGTGCGCTTCAAAATGGTCCTGACCAAGTTAAACGCATAAATAAATACGCGCCTTATGAAAATGTTCTGTTATCAATGCCAGGAAACAGCCCGCGGCAAGGGTTGCGAGATACAGGGTGTGTGCGGCAAAAAGCCCGAGACCTCCACAAGAATGGACCAGTTGCTGTACATCGTGCGCGGCATGGCGATTGTAAACCGGCAGCTCCGCCAGATGTGTACGCCATCTCTTGAGGCATCGCGCTTCATCGTCGATGCACTTTTTACGACCATTACCAATGCAAACTTCGACAATCCGATGCTCGACAGGTTCATAACCAAAGCGTTAGAGCTGAAAAACGATCTTATCGGAACGGTCAAGAAATACGGCCTGGAGGCGCCATACATGCCGGAAGTATCATACCATATACCGAAGGAAGATTATGGCAAGCTCAAGGTGGTGGAAGCCGGAAGCAATCTCGATGAAGAGATTTTCAGCGTGCTTTACGACCACAACGAGGATACACGCGGACTGAAACAGCTCGCCATATACGGCTGCAAGGGAATGGCCGCATATGCCAGGCACGCGCTGAACCTCGGTTACGAGGACGAAAGCGTGTACACTGTTATAGAAAATGCTCTTGCCGAAGTAAGCCGCACCGATATATCCGTGAACGAACTGTTCTCGCTTGTGCTGAATGTGGGAGAAGGTGGCGTGAAGGCCATGGCGCTCCTTGACAAGGCCAATACATCATCCTATGGCAATCCTGAAATCACCCGTGTGGACATAGGTGTCAGAAAACGTCCGGGGATCCTCATCAGCGGACATGACCTCAAGGATCTCGAAGAACTGCTCGTGCAGTCGGAGGGGAAAGGGGTGGATATCTACACCCACTCCGAAATGCTCCCGGCACAAAGCTATCCCTTCTTCAAGAAATTCCCTCATTTCGCAGGTAACTACGGCAACGCGTGGTGGAAACAGACAGACGAGTTCGAGACATTCAACGGCATGTTCCTCTTCACCTCGAACTGCATTGTGCCTCCCCGCCCCAATACCACCTACATGGACCGCGTCTATACCACCGGTGTGGTGGGTATGCCCGGGACACATTACATTCCGGAAGGACCCGACGGTAAAAAAGATTTCTCGGAGATTATCAGACGCGCGCAAAGCTGTCCTCCACCCACTGCCATAGAGCATGGTGAGATTGTGACCGGGTTCGCGCACAACCAGGTGATAGCTCTCGCACCTAAGATCATAGACCTGATCAAACAGGGCAAGATACGCAAGTTTGTGGTAATGGCCGGTTGTGACGGACGAATGGCCTCGCGCAAATATTACACTGAATTCGCCGAAAAACTGCCGAAAGACTGTGTAATACTCACTGCCGGATGTGCCAAGTACAGATACAACAAGCTGGAGCTTGGCGATATCGACGGTGTGCCCCGTGTGCTCGACGCCGGACAATGCAACGACTCCTACTCTCTCGTGGTGATCGCCACCGCACTTAAAGACGCATTCGGTCTCAAGAGCGTCAACGACCTCCCGATAGTCTACAATATCGCTTGGTATGAGCAAAAGGCTGTGATTGTGCTACTCGCACTCCTCAGTCTCGGAATAAGAAACATCCACACCGGCCCCACTTTGCCGGCATTCTTCACTCCGGAGATACTGAAAGTTCTCCAGGAAAAATTCAACATTGGCACAATCTCAACCGTCGACGACGATATCAAAAATCTAATCGGCTAAACATACCGGCATACAAACAGGTGCAGACAGCAGCAATACTACAGTGCGGCTGTCTGCATCTTATATCGCGAAAATCACACAATCCTACTAATCCTGATTATTATGACAACGGTAAAAATCAAACGCGCATATGAGCCGGAAGAGCCTTCCGACGGTTACAGAATCTATATCGACCGTCTATGGCCACGTGGACTTTCACACGAGACATTCCATTACGACATGTGGTTCAAGGATATCGCTCCGTCGACCGAGCTAAGGGAATGGTTTCACGCCGACCCGGACGAAAGGTGGAACGAATTCCAGAAACGCTACAAGGCCGAACTACAGGCGTCGGATTCTTTCTCTCAGCTCAGACAACTGATTGCCGGCAAACCGGTGGTCACTCTCCTATATTCCTCGCACGACGAGGTGCACAACAACGCCGTAGTGATCAAAGACCTGTTGGCCTGATCAAATAGAACCGGCACCATATCTGGGGTTTCAGATATGGCGCCGGCCAATATTGTTGTATTGAATTGCTGATTATTCAGCTACTACCTCAAAAGGAATCTCAACTGTAACCTCTTTGTGGAGGTTGATCTTGGCTGTGTATTTGCCAAGTTCCTTTACAGCTTCCTTGAGGACGATGATGCGACGGTCGATGTTGTGACCGAGCTTCTCGAGTGCTTCGGCGATCTGGATGTTATTTACAGAGCCGAAGATAGTGCCGTTGGCAGAAGCCTTTGCACCAATTGTAAGAGAAACGTCGGCAAGTGCTGCTGCAACTGCCTCGGCATCAGCCTTGATTTTGGCGAGCTTGTGGGCACGCTGACGCTGGTTCTCCTCGAGCTGTTTTACATTTGAGGGGTTAGCTATTACGGCTTTGCCCTGGGGGATAAGGTAGTTACGGCCGTAACCGTCCTTTACTTCAACGATATCGTCCTTGTAGCCAAGGTTCGAGATATCTTCTTTAAGTATAATTTTCATAATCGGGATGTCTGTGAAAAATGAGTGATCGGTTATTAGGCCGCAATTATTTCATCAAGTCTGTCACGAAGGGAAGGAGTGCGAGATGACGTGCACGCTTCACAGCCTGGGCTACGCGACGCTGGAACTTGAGGGAAGTACCGGTGATACGGCGGGGAAGGATCTTACCCTGCTCGTTGAGGAACTTCTTGAGGAATTCGGGGTCTTTGTAATCGATGTATTTGATACCGCTGCGTTTGAAACGGCAGTATTTTTTCTTCTTG
>CADFRV010000223.1 GCA_902836725.1 Muribaculaceae bacterium | reverse complement strand
CGAAGAAGTCCTTGCTTTCCTTCCCTTCGAGGTTGCCTGTGCGCAGGAAGTTTTTCACCAGCCTGTCCTCAAGGGAGTGATAGGTGATGATGGCGAGCCTGCCCTCCGGTCTGAGAGCCTCGCACGCCTGGGTGAGCAGTGATCGGAGTGCGCCGAGTTCGTCGTTGACCTCTATCCGCAGTGCCTGGAAGAGCTGCGCGAGCTCTTTTTTCTCCTGACGGGGATTTATGAGCGGGCGCACCGTGTCGAGCAGCCGGCTTACGGTGGTTATCGGGGCCTGCTGACGCGCTTTCACGATCGCGGCAGCTATCTGGCGTGCCTGACGCAACTCCCCGTAGAGGTAGAAAATGTCGGCCAGGCGTTCCTGGGAGGCCTCCTCTATCAGTTTGGCTGCCGAGAGGGGCGCATTGCGGTTCATGCGCATGTCGAGTTCCCCCTCTTCCCACCGGAACGAGAATCCGCGCTCCGGATCGTCGAAATGGTGGAACGAGACACCGAGGTCTGCCAGTATGCCGTCCACTGTCTCCGCGCCGTAAAAACGGAGGAAGTTGCGGAGGTATCTGAAATTGCCGTGCACGAGGGTGAGCGAAGGGTCGGAGGAGAGTGTCTCGTCGGCCTGGGCGCGCCCGATGGCGTCCATGTCCTGGTCGAACGACAGCAGCCGTCCGCCACCCGCTTCGGCCAGTCGCCGGAGTATGCCTCGCGTGTGTCCTCCCCCTCCGAGGGTGCAGTCTACGTATACGCCTGACGGCTTGATATTTAACGCATCAAGTGACTGCTCGAATAGGGCGGGTATGTGGTAGGGCTGTTCGGTCATATAGGCAGATATGCTGTTTAGAATGTAAAGTTACTAATTTTATCACATCTATTTACATTGCTAAACAGTAAAAATATCTATGAATCACGAAAAAAGTTATCAACAGAACATTCCCGTTCTGTTGATAACCTCAGGTATTTTCAAATGTAAATCTTTTGGAGGGCGTGTCATTCGTTTTTGCGGAGGATGTCGGCGAGTTTTTCCACACCTTCCGATGCCTTCATGCGGAGCACGGTCACACCGGGTGGCACCTGGGCGGGATTGGGGTCGATGTAGTAGATGGGGGTGCCGGGACGCACATACTGGATAAGTGCTGCGGCGGGATAGACGGCCATGCTTGTGCCGATGACCACGAAAATGTCGGCTTCATGCGCAAGCTCTATGGCCGGCTCGATGTTTGGCACCGCTTCCTGGAAGAAAACGATATGCGGGCGCACGCGATGTCCCTCGATACGGGTTTCGGGAGTGGTTTCGAGTGTCCCCGGCTTCAGTTCCCATACTTTGCTCTCGTCGTCGATTGCGCGCACTTTCATCAGCTCGCCGTGGAGATGGAGCACGTTTTTGCTTCCGGCGCGTTCATGGAGGTTGTCCACGTTCTGGGTGATGACATATACGTCGTAGTCTTTCTCAAGATCTACCAGACCGAGGTGTCCCGCGTTTGGCTGTGCATCCACGAGCTGTTTGCGCCGGTCGTTGTAGAATTTATGGATAAGCTCGGGGTTGCGGGCGAAGCCGTCGGCCGATGCCACATCCATGACGTTGTAGTTTTCCCAGAGGCCACCCGCGTCGCGGAATGTGCTTATGCCGCTTTCGGCGCTCATGCCGGCGCCGGTGGAGATTACGAGTTTCTTTTTCATGGACTTATCTGTTTTAGAGTGTGTCGGGGGCGCGGCTGCATCGCGGGTATGCCGCTAAGGCGCCGTTGCTTGCCGCGCTTCCTATAAAACGCCTTGTGCGGTGTGTCAGTTTGGTGAAAGGAAGGTAAGTGTGTAAAATCCGGCATGGCTGAGCACCAGGAGCACGAGTACGATCCAGGTCATTACGGTGCGTCGTCCGTAGCACTGCCAGGCGAGAAAGCCCGAGAGAAGCACATATGCCGGATAGAACCACACAAGTCCTCTGACAATCGGGTTGGGATCCTGCAGCAGCGATACTGCCCAGGGGAAGCAAAGTCCGGGTATCATGCAGAGCACTATAAGTAAGTACATCCATGCAGGCACCCGGCGGGTGGAGCTGGTGTTGTTGTCGTCGGATTTCAAGGGGATAGGTTTTTTGAGGGTGTTATCAGAGAAATCAGAGGAATCAAGGTTCTTAATTTCTCAATTTCTCAACTTCTTATTTCTCAATTTCTTATTTCTATTCTTGCTTGACTTCTAATGCTCTTGCTTCTTACTTCTTTGACTCTTTATATGCCTGCACTGTGCGTCTTACCCCCTCTTTGAGATCCACGGCGGGGGAGAAGCCGAAGTCGCGGACGGCATCGGAGATGTCGGCGTTCCAGTTGCGCTGACGCATGATCTTGAACTTGTCGCGGTTGAGTGTGGAGGTCTTGCACTGCCATTTGGCGATCTTCTCGGCAGCGAAGGATGCCACCCACACCGCCCACATGGGGAGCTTGACCGGGATGACCCATTTACCTCCCAGGGCTTCCGCCACAATGTCGCGGAACTCCTTCTGGGTATATGCGCGCGGCTCGGAGATAATGTATTTCCTGTCTTTCACATCGGCGGCAAAGGCGTCGAACATGGCGTTGACCAGATCGTCCACATAGATGAAGGTCAGCATCTGCCTGCGATAGCCCACTCCGAAGTCGAAATGGTTGTCGATGCTTTTCACCATCATCAGATAATCCTGCTCGTGAGGACCGTACACCCCTGTGGGGCGGAAGATCACATACGGTATGCCGGCGAAATGCTCGAGATACTGCTCGGCCATGATCTTCGACTGGCCGTAGCGTGTGTCGGGGTTGGGAACCATGTCGGACCGCAGAGGCGCATACCCTTTTTCGTCTCCCGCTCCCAGTGCCGACAGCGAGCTCATGTAGAGCAGGCGGTGGGGCACATGGCCGGTGGCTTTGAGCACTTCGGTGAATGTGCGCAGGTATTCGTAGTTTATGCGCTTGAAGTCAAGGTAGTTGAGCGCTTTTGTAGCGCCGAGGTTATAGATCACGTAATCCCAGACAGTGCACTGCTCTATGGCGGCTGTCATGGCTTCCCGGCTGTCATAGTCGAGCACCAGGAATTTCAGGCGGGGATCTGTCAGATACCTGCGCGATGTGGTGGCTCTTACGGCAACCGTTACATCCATGCCGCGGTTCAATGCTTCCCCGGCTATGAATCCCCCTATGAATCCGCCGGCACCTACTATCAGTACCGATTTTCCTTCAAGACTGGTCATAAGCGTCTGTCAAATTAGTGGTGAACTGTCGAGTGCCCTCTGATATACCGTCATTGTGTCGGTGGCCATATTGAGGTCGCTGAACCGGTTTATGTATGCCTTCCCTTTCACGGCTATCTTACGGTGTGCGTTGGGATAGTTTACGAGTTCCTTGACGGTGTTCACCCACTCCTCCACGTCGTCGGGATCCACGGCAGGGACATCGGGTCCTCCCGCCTCCTCAAGGCATGAGCCGGTAGCCACGATCACCGGTGTGCCTACGGCGAGGCTTTCGATCACCGGTATGCCGAACCCTTCGTAACGTGAGGTATAGCTTGAGCAGAAGGCGCCGGCATACAGAGCCGGCAGATCGGCGAACGGCACCTTGTCAAGGAACTTTACGCGGTCGGTGATGTTGTATTGCCTTACATATTGCTGGATCTCCTTTACATATGAGGTATGTCGCCCGACAAGCACCACGTCGAAGTCTTCCGGCAGCCCGCGCACTCCCCTCACTGTCATTATCTGGTTTTTGCGCCGTTCGACTGTGCCTACGCTGATGATATACGGGCGGTCAAGGCCGTATCTGGTCTTGACGCTTTCTATCTCTTCTTTTGATGGCGTGCGCTTGAACTGGGCATGGCACCCCTGGTATACCACGTCGATGCGGTCCGGGTTTATACCGTATTCGTTGATGAGATCGCGTTTGGTACACTTGGAGATGGCGAGCACACGGGTTGCATTGACCGCCGCATTGCGGAACTTATAGTCGTAGATCTCGCGGTCGATGGCGTTGTAGCATTCCGGGAATTTCCTGAAAATCAGATCGTGGATGGTCACGACTGTGGGGATGTTGCTGGTGCCTATATTAAGCGG
>CADFRV010000222.1 GCA_902836725.1 Muribaculaceae bacterium | reverse complement strand
AATTGCTTTTCAGACATTTTGTGGCTAACTTTGCCATAACAATTAATCAGAATATCATATGAATCCATACGATACATCGCGGTTCACACGCAGACAGTGGCTGAAAACCGTGGCGCTGGCATTGTGCGGGGGCACCGTGGCTACGGCCGCCGGCGCGCCCGCCGTAGCAGGCACCACACCGGCATCAGGCACCGCGGCGAAAAAGGTAAGCCGCATCTCCCAAGGCAAGGAGGTGGCTTGCATACAATGCGACGCCTGCATGCCTTGCGGATATGGGGTCGATATTCCCGCAAACTTCAGGTTTTACAACGGGATGCTGCAGGCCGGTGCGGTGCCCGACCTCGCTTCCACAGACCGCTCCTCATCAGAGTTCCGCTCGAAAGCCATAAATTTCCTGCGGGCATACGACCGGGAGATACCCGACGGCCACCAGAGCCAGCGCTGCATAAAATGCTTCCACTGCGTGATGGCCTGCAGGGAGAGAATATTCATTGTCAACGAACTTGCCGCTCTCACTGCCATCACCGACGAGCTGCGCGACTGGGAGTGCCGCGAGATCTGACTGGTACCATAATTCACCGAAATCCATATGTCATCATTTCACAAACGGAGAAAACATAAACTCACTGTCGGACGCATGCTGAAAATCACACGCGTCATCGTAAGCCTGCTCCTTTTTGCCGCGATGGTGCTGCTTCTCGTCACTCTCGAAAGCCGTATCGCCACTGCATTCGGATGGGTGGCACGCCTACAGATCTTCCCTCTGGCATTGTCCGGAGCCATCACCGCCCTCGCCCTGTGGCTCGGCATTACGCTGCTTTTCGGACGCATCTATTGCTCCGGCATCTGCCCCATGGGAGTGTTGCAGGATATATTCATCCGGTCCGGACGCCTCACACGGCACACCCGCATGCGTCGCCGGTTCAGATATTCCACGCCGCGCAACAAGACCCGCTATACGATACTGACAATCGTTGCGGGAAGCGCCGTCATGGGGCTTACGTTCTTCCCCTCGCTGTTGGATCCCTACAGCGCTTTCTCGCGCATCGGATCGGAGATCCTTCTTCCGGGAGTACAGTGGCTGTCGGGGCAACCGGTTCTTGTGGCGTCGGCGCTCGCATTCGCCATAGCGGCCGTCACACTGGCAGCCGTGGCGCTGGTGGCATTCCGCCGCGGGCGCCTCATATGCAACACCGTCTGCCCGGTAGGCGCCACACTCGGGCTGTTCAGCAGATGGTCGCTTTTCCATTTCGACATTGACACAGACCTCTGCGTCAACTGCCGGAAATGCGAGCGCGTATGCAAAGCGGAGTGTATCGATGTAGAAAGCCACGTGGTAGACGGCTCGAGATGCGTCAACTGCTTCGACTGCGTGGATGCATGCGACAGCCATGCTCTGCGCTATACAACCCGCCGCAAACGTCTCTCTATCCCGATGATGCAGCCGGTGAACAACGCCGCGTCCCCTGCTCCGGCGATAAAATCCGATAAGATCTCGACAGAAATAAGCGACAGCGCGGCGACTCAAGCAAAAGCCACCGGAGAGCCCGTAAAGATCGACCGCAGAAAGTTTCTCGCTACCGGCCTCATAGTGGCCGCCACTCCCGCGCTCACGGCCATCGCCAATGGCGCCCGGCGCATACAGGCGATCGACCGGGGAAGCAAGCCGCTCACCCCATCGCGCTATGTGGCGCCCCCTGGACGCCACTCCATGACAGCGTTTCTGGAACGGTGCACCGGCTGCGGCCTGTGCGTGTCGCGGTGTCCGGCAAAAGTGTTGCGTCCCTCCTCCAATGAGTTCGGGTGGCTTCACATGCTGCATCCCGTAATGGATTTCGACGCCTCATATTGCCGCTACAACTGCACCCGGTGCACCGAAGTGTGCCCCACAGGCGCGCTTCAGCCCATTACAGTTGAGGAAAAACATATCTTCATCATCGGACACGCGCAGGTTGAGCCTGACAATTGCATCGGTTGCGGCCTATGCGTGGAGCGCTGTCCCCGCAAAGCCATCACCCTTCAGCCACGCAAAGCGCCGAAACGGGGGCAGAGCCGGGGCGTCGCCACTGTCGACACCGCCGACTGCATCGGATGCGGCGCATGCGAATACATCTGTCCCGCAAGCCCGATAAAAGCAATCGTTGTCAACGGCATCGTTTAATTATCCAAAAACACCCTCAAAAAACAACACTGAATAATGCGCCAGTATTTAGACCTTCTCCAACATATAATGGAACACGGAGTGCAGAAAGATGACCGCACAGGCACAGGCACCCGCAGCATCTTCGGCTACCAGATGCGTTTCAATCTTGAGGAGGGATTCCCCCTTCTCACCACAAAGAAACTGCACCTCAAATCAATCATCTACGAACTCCTGTGGTTTCTCAAAGGGGACACCAACGTGAAGTATCTCCAGGACAACGGAGTGCGCATATGGAACGAATGGGCCGATGCCGACGGCAGTCTCGGGCATATTTACGGATACCAGTGGCGCTCATGGCCCGACTACAACGGCGGATTCATAGACCAGATATCACAGGCCATCGACCAGATAAAAAACAATCCCGACTCACGCCGCATCATAGTAAGCGCATGGAATGTCGCCGACCTCGACAATATGAACCTGCCCCCGTGCCATGCCTTTTTCCAGTTCTATGTGGCCGATGGACGTCTCTCCCTGCAGCTCTATCAGCGAAGCGCCGACACATTCCTCGGTGTACCTTTCAACATCGCCTCATACGCTCTGCTCACCATGATGGTGGCACAGGTATGCGGGCTGCGCCCCGGGGATTTCGTGCATACACTCGGCGACACACACATCTACAACAACCACTTCGACCAGGTGCGCGAACAGCTCACACGCACTCCCCGCAAACTCCCGCGCATGATCATCAACCCGGAAGTGAAAAACATATTCGATTACAAATACGAGGACTTCACCCTTGTGGACTACGATCCGCTGCCACACATCAAAGGTGCAGTCTCAGTCTGACAAACACAACAACAATACGAATAATGCTCACAATTATTGCAGCCATCACCGCATCACGCGGAGCAATAGGCCGTAAAGGCGAACTGATATACCATATCTCGGAAGACCTCAAGCGCTTCAAGGCACTCACCACAGGACACACCGTCATAATGGGACGTCACACATTCGAGTCCCTTCCAAAAGGCGCGCTGCCCAACCGGCGCAACATCGTGATAACCTCCGATCCAGACTGGAGCGCACCCTCTACAGAAACAGCCCATTCAGTGACAGAAGCCATTGAAATGGCATCCTCCGATCCCGAAGCATTCATCATCGGCGGAGGCCGTGTCTATGCCGATACGCTCCCTCTGGCCGACAAACTCGCCATAACACTTATCGAAGGAGCTGAACCTGCCGATGCCGACACATTCTTCCCACCGATCGATCCATCTCAATGGGAAATCACAGACATGAGCGAGCCACAGACCGATCCGCGCACATCAGTCCCTTACAGGTTTGTCACATTCAGCAGAAAAAAGTAACCCCATCCCCACAATCTCACAGCCACGCATCCCCCCGATGGAGAAGCATGGCCTCAGCCCAGAACATCACCAAGCAGTTCAGCCGCATCCTCCACACAACCCGGGCAGGATCTGAGCGGCTGTCCTGTTCCAATCCCCTTGAGATGCTTGCACACGGTAGCGCCATTCTTTGAGTGAAAGCCAGTAACAACAACCTTCATCTTTTTCATTGCCTCAACGCGATCCTTCGATACAGCACCCAGCACAAGTCCTGCACCTACAATAGCGCCGCAGGTACCCTCAAGACATCCCATACCTGTACCATAGGCACCCGCGAGCCTGTAAAGCATCTCCTCGTCCACACCGGCCACATCGGCGAAAGCACACGCCACCGACTGCGCACAATTATACTTCCCGCTATTTTTGTTCTCAACCGCGCGTTTCACACGCCCGTCACCAAAATTACTTTCCATTAGTCAATTAGATTACATAGATTAACCACACCCCCTGATTCCTCTGATGTCTCTGATTTCTCTGATTCCTCTGATCCCTCTCTGATTCCCCCAAAAAAAGAAAGCGCCCCGGCACATCTCATGTGCCAGGGCGCTCACTCTGATAGGG
>CADFRV010000221.1 GCA_902836725.1 Muribaculaceae bacterium | reverse complement strand
GAGATGGCCGTCGCCGAAGACCGTCAGACCGCATACATACATGCCCACACGCCCCTCATGGAGCGGGCGGAACAGCTCCTTGCAGCGTGTCAGCGAATTGTATATGCACAGATTGTGATTCTTCATTGTCGGATGATGATGATGTGTGAGTGGTGATCGAAGTAACGAATACGCCCGGAGCGCGCTGTGGCGCACACCGGGACGGATTCTATTTTAGCTTTCTGCCGTTTCAGGCCTGGAACGGGTTGGGCAGGTTGCCGCCGTTGTTGGCGCCGTTGTTGCCACCTTTGGGAGCCTTGCGCACGATCTCTCCGAAAGTGCTCTCATACTTCTGGATGTTGTCGCGGAGGGCGAACAGAAGGTTCTTGGCGTTTTCGGGAGTCATGATGATACGGCTCTGCACGCGTGCCTGAGGCATGTTGGGAGCCACGTTGATGAAGTCAAGGAAAAACTCGCCGCCCGAGTGTGAGATAACTGCGAGGTTTGCATAGTGTCCCGCAGCGATTTCGGGAGTGAGCTCGATCTTTATTTCCTGTTTGTTTTCTGCCATTGTTCTGATATTTAAAAGTTAATGTTTCTATTGATTATTTTTCTCTGACTGTTTATCTCCGGCGGCATCTGATCCGTCGGGTATCTCTTCTCCGCCCCCCCAGGTATAAGACGCCGGTTTTTCTATGACGAATTCTTTCAGGGAGGTGTCGTTTGAATTGTTGATATGTATCCTGAGACCTTTGCAGGTGGGGTATGTCCACATGGCATGCACGTCGAAAGCCACATAATACTGCCGCATGAAATTCTCGGCGTCGCCGTGGCGCATGTTCACCAGATATGCCTCGGGGTATTCGTCGGCCATCGTGGTCTCGTCCACGACAAGCCTGAACACTCTCGGCTCCGGATCATAGACGAGTTTTATGCGCATCACGATCTTGCCGCCGGCGCGCCACAGGCTGGATACCCATACGGGATCGGTGTCCCAACCGTCGAGCGTCTCCGGTTTCCCTTTGAGAAGGCGGTCGTTTGACACCACACCGACACCTGTCACATCCACCGTACCCGATGTATATGCCTCCCCGTTACGGGGCACATAGGCGAGCAGCAGGCACTCCCCCTCCTTCAGTTCGCCGGTGTTCACAGGCGAGGAGGAACAGAGATCGACAGCCTCGTCGGCATCCGGCGCAAAAAGCCTGAAATCGGTTCCGCTTTCCGCCTGGCCGGCATATTCCACCACATCATACAATGTGGCATACCGCACACCGTCGGTCTGCCCGTCGGAGCAACCTGCGGAGAGAACCGCCAATATCACCGACACTGCCGGAACTATTGTCTTATGTGCGGATTTATATGACATTGTACTGTGTTTTGTCGTTTGTTAAACTATCATGCAAAATGCTTGCCAGACTCACCGGCGCTCGGAAATTTCAGTTATCACGCCGTCGGTCATATGTACCACGCGGTCTGAATCGGCTGCCAGTGACTCGTCGTGGGTCACTATCACGAAGGTCTGTCCCATGTCGTCGCGCAGATCGAAAAACAGTTTGTGCAGTTCCCGGCGGTTGTGGGTGTCGAGACTTCCCGACGGCTCGTCGGCGAGCACCACATCAGGCCGGTTCATGAGCGCTCTCGCCACAGCGGCGCGCTGCCTCTCTCCCCCCGACAGCTGTGCGGGGCGATGGTCGGCCCGGTCCTTGAGGCCCAGGTATTCGATCAGTTCACGGGCATGGCCGAATGCCTCCCCCCGCGATGCGCCTCCGATCAAGGCCGGCAAGGCCACATTCTCGAGCATCGAGAACTCGGGGAGCAACTGATGGAACTGGAACACGAACCCTATACGGCTGTTGCGGAACTTGGCCAGCTTCCTGTCATTCAGCCTGAAGACATCCTCTCCGGCATATGACACCGTGCCGCGGTCGGGGCGGTCGAGCGTACCCATTATCTGCAGCAGGGTGGTCTTCCCGGCACCGCTCGGTCCTACCACCGACATCACCTCACCCTTGCGCACATCAAGATCCACCCCGCGGATCACCTCGAGGCGGTCGAAACTCTTGTGTATGTCGCTGAGCGAGATCAGACTGGAAATACGGTCGGACTGGTCATTCATTTCCTTGCGGTGTGTCTTTTCTTGTCAATCGAGATGCTCCGAGAGGCGGCTCAGGGCATATTCGGGACGCATGCGTCGGTACAGTATGTCGTATACCGTATCGGCAATCGGCATGGCCACCTCATAGCGTCGGTTGATCTCATGGATGCATTTGGCGCCGTAAAATCCCTCGGCAGTCTGCTCCATCTCCATCATGGCGGCTTTCACGGAATATCCTTTCCCGATCATTGAACCGAAGTTATGGTTGCGGCTGAAGCGGGAATAGGAGGTCACCAGAAGGTCGCCGAGATACACGCTGTCGCATATCTGCCTCGGACGGGGGTTCACCGCGTCGAGGAAATGCTCCATTTCGCGGATGGCGTTGCTCACGAGCATGGCCAGGAAATTATCGCCCTTCTTCATGCCGTGCACTATGCCGGCGGCGATGGCATACACGTTTTTCAGCACGCCGGCATACTCCACGCCATCCACATCGGTGGTGGGGATGGCATGGCAGTTCTTGGAGCCACACACACACCGGCCGAACCGTTTGGCGGCCTCTATGTCCTTGCACCCAATTGTCAGATAGGTGGGACGGTCGAGGGCCACTTCCTCGGCATGACACGGACCGCTGACCACCAGCAGATGGTCGTCGGCCACATGAAACGTGTCGCGCATGTAGTCGGTGACAAGCATGTTTTCTCCCGGCACTATGCCTTTTACTGCCGAGACAACGAATTTTTTGCTGATATCTACAGTCAGTTTTTCAAGATGGCTTTTGAAATAAGGGGAGGGCATCACCAGAAGCAACGTGTCGGCCTCCTGGGCCACATAGTTTATATCCGATGAGAACTCTATGCGCTGCACGTCGAACTGCACGTCGGTGAGATACGCGGGGTTGTGCCCCTCGCGCATGAACTCCTCGATCCGGTCGTCGCGCCGCATATACCACAGGATTGTGTCGCGATTGCGCAACAGCAGCTTAGCCAGTGCTGTGGCCCAGCTGCCGCCGCCCATCACGGCTACTCTTCCCGGGAAGTCTTTTGTTAGCATATCGTTGTTATACAGATTTCTGTAAGGTGAAAACACCTGCGGGGTAATTCCTGTTCGCTGCAGGGTCATTCCTGTTCGCTGCCGCCGGCTGCGGAAGCGGCTTCCACCCAGGCGGTAACTTCGTCGATTGTCGGATTCTTAAGTCCGAGATGATATTTCTTGTTGATTCCGCAAAGTTCCTGATGGAGCTTGCCGGGGGTAGACGCTGCGAGAGCCTCTACGGTGAGCGCACCGGCTTTCTGCACGGGTGCCACCCATGCTTCCTCAACACCGAGCTGCATGAATGCCTCGGGCTTGTCGCGGCGCGCCGTTTTCTCGGGACGCATCTGCGGGAAAAGAAGCACCTCCTGTATGGTGGTCTGCCCAGTCATAAGCATCACCAGGCGGTCCATGCCTATGCCCATGCCCGATGTGGGGGGCATACCATATTCGAGTGCGCGGATGAAGTCGTGGTCAATGATCATGGCCTCGTCGTCGCCCTTCTCCGAAAGGCGCATCTGCTCCACGAAGCGCTCATACTGGTCGATCGGGTCGTTAAGCTCGGAATATGCGTTTGCAAGCTCCTTGCCGTTAACCATCAGCTCGAAACGCTCGGTAAGTTCGGGATTGTCGCGGTGGCGCTTGGTAAGGGGCGACATCTCAATGGGGTAGTCTATGATGAAAGTAGGCTGGATATAGGTGCCCTCGCACTTCTCGCCGAACATCTCGTCGATCAGCTTACCTTTGCCCATGGTCTCGTCTACCTCGATACCCATGGCACGGGCAGCCTCGCGGAGTTCCTCCTCGGAGCGGCCGTTGATGTCGTAGCCGGTATGCTCAAGTATGGCGTCGCGCATGGTCACACGGGGGAAAGGCGCCTTGAACGAAATCATATTATCTCCCACCTTCACCTCTGTGGTGCCGTTCACTTCCATGCAGATGCGCTCCAGCATCCGCTCGGTAAAGGCCATCATCCAGTTGTAGTCCTTGTAGGAGACATAGATCTCCATGCAGGTGA
>CADFRV010000220.1 GCA_902836725.1 Muribaculaceae bacterium | reverse complement strand
GGCTTCTACGCCAGATGGAGCCCGGTGCCGGTCTTCGTGTCAGACAAAGGACCGTCTCTGCGGTCATGGTCCATCGGGGCGACAATAGGCTTCTGAGAGTATGTATACCACATCCAAAATCTTTTCCATTATGGCAAATCCGACTTTACATATAATATCGCTCATAGCGCTGGCATCAACAGCATCAGCGGCACAGGCGCAAATCAAGACATCGGTCATCGTCGACACCACCAGAACAGTCACCTACAGCGATGATCTGTACCGTATGGTCATCACCGAATCTGCTTCCGGCCTCAAAGTAACATCTACCTGCGAAACAGACTCCGCCGAGCAGACCATCTTTTTCAAACCATATGACAGCGACGTCAGCATCACGAGCACACAAGGCACACGCAGCATAAAAGCGTTTGACAAAAATACCAACAGCATAATCAGCCTTAATTCCGAGACCGAAACAGAACGGCACCACTGGTGGGATGTGGTTTCGGGAGGTCTCGCCGTCGGTCTGGTGAATCCTGCCGCGCAGCCATCGGGGTTCAGCCTCCAGTGGTCCAAATCGTTCGAGATCTCGTGGCTGAACATCATCGCCGTAAAGTATGGCTACCGGAGCATGGCTTTCTCACTTGGCATAGGTATCGACTGGCGCAACTACCGCATGAGCGGCGGGGACACACGCATGGCTCTTAACGACGAAGGTGGCATCGGACTGGCTCCCTATCCCGAGGGCTGCCGTCCGGGGTTCTCGCGGATAAAAGTATTCAGCCTCGGTCTCCCGCTGCTATATTCACAGCGCATAGCGCGGCGCACATATATCCAGGCAGGCGCTATTGTCAATTTCAACACGCATGCATCACTGCTGACTAAATATACATCACCGGAAGGGAACGCCATGAGCGTATCAACCAACTCCATCCACCACCGCCGTGTGACCCTTGATTATTTCGGCAGCATAACCCATAGACGTATAGGACTTTATGCACGTTACTCCCCACATAATGTACTGATGGGGCACGGTTCGCCCCGCATAAACCCTCTCTCTGTCGGCATAATTCTCTTTACTCCCTGACCGGAAAATACGTCCGCAGCCATCAGTTTTTGTAGCCGTTTTGGCACACTTCTGTCAAAAAGACAATTTATATTTGTTATTAATACCCGAAGAGAGTAATTTAGCGGATCGGGAGTTTACAGCTATACCGACATAAATTTAATCCGGTCAATCTCTCTAATCAGGTGTATAAATTGTCTATGGATAAGGAATTGCCAAATCTTGACAGGTCGTTGTTTCGAATCGACATGCCTACAGGCGATCCGAAACCGGGAGTGCTTCTGGTCGCGGAACCGTTCCTGCGCGAGGAACATTTCAATCATGCTGTAATTTCCCTCATCGAGTACAAGAAAGGGGGAAATCCGATGGGCCTGGTGCTCAACAAACCCACCAGTTTCACACTCGGTCAGACTATCAGTGGCATAAACAACGAAGTGGACATACCGATATACTGCGGTGGCCCCCTTTCATGTGACCGTCTGTTTTACATACATTCCCTCCCCAACGAGTTTCCCGGAAGCATGCAGCTCGGGCCAGATCTCTATATCGGCGGCGATTTCGAAGCATTGAAGCGCTATCTCAACATGGGCCTGCCGACTGAAGGACTGATACGTTTCTTCGTAGGCTACAGCGGTTGGGATGCCATGCAGCTTGAAGAAGAAATAGCGTCACACGTATGGGCTGTGGCACCACGTCCCGCCAACGGCGAGATACTGCGACAGGACGGCGACGCTTTCTGGTACCGCACCGTAAAATCCATGGGCAAGGAATACCGCAACTGGCTCTATCACCCTCTCAATCCGCAAAACAACTGATGCGGCCGCATGCACGCATCGTGGCACAACTCATCACATACTCAGAAAAATGGAAAATTTTACCTACTGCACACCCACAAAATATATATTCGGCAAAGGCGCGGAACTTCAGGCCGGAACGGAACTAAAACGTCTGTCGCTATCCAATGTGCTCGTATGCTACGGACAAGGCTCCGTAATCCGCTCAGGTCTGCTGCAGCGTGTGCTCGCCACACTCGACAGCGAGAATATAGCCCATACCGAGCTTGGAGGCATAGAGCCTAATCCCACAGACCCCAAAGTGAGGGAAGGGATAGAGATATGCCGCTCAAAGGGGATCGACGGGATACTGGCAGTAGGGGGAGGATCAGCCATAGACACAGCCAAAGCCATTGCTGCAGGGACACTTTACGACGGCGATTTCTGGGACTTCTGGGCCGGGAAAGCGGTAGTGGAGAAAGCCCTTCCGGTAGGTGTGGTGCTCACCATCCCGGCAGCGGGAAGCGAGGGATCAGGCAACTCCGTGATCACACTTCTCGACGGAATGCACAAGATAAGCCTCCGCACTGATTTCGCATTGCGCCCGAAGTTCGCCCTGATGAACCCCGAGCTTACCTTTACCCTCCCGGCCGCACAGACAGCCGCCGGCATAGCCGACATGATGGCGCATATATTCGAGCGCTACTTCTCCCCCACCACCGACGTGGAGATCACCGACAGGGTTTCGGAAGGGGTGCTGATGGCAATAATGGAGGAAGCGCCAAAAGTGATGGCACACCCCGACGACTATGAGGCGCGGGCAAACATCATGTGGAGCGGAACCCTCGCACACAACGGCATATGCGGAACAGGACGCAAGGAAGACTGGGTGTCGCATTTCATGGAGCATGAGCTGAGTGCAGTATATGGCGTAACCCACGGCGCCGGCCTGGCAGTGATACTTCCCGCCTGGATGACCTTCATGGCGCACCACTCGCCGCGCAAAGGGGCACAGCTTGCACGCCGTGTGCTCGGAGTCACAGGATTCGACGGCGACGACACAGGAGCCGCGCTCGCCGGAATAGACCGGCTGAAAGACTTCTTCAAATCGCTCGGACTGCCGGTAACCATGCGCGAGCTCGGAATCGCCGAACCCGACATAGAGCTGCTTGTAAAGAAACTGCATGAGAACAAAGGGGAGGAGATAGGAGGTTACTACCGCCTGCGTGCTCCCCAGACCACGGAGATTTACAATCTGGCCCGCTGACCCGCATCGTTTCACCCCTCTTTCGAGGCCAGTTGCCGGAAAAACGTTAACTTTGTAGCAGAGATATAAAGCATACAATACGATGGCAATTTTCCTCCAGATAGAGAATCTCACAAAAAGTTTCGGTGATAGGCTTCTTTTCGGTGACGTCACTTTCGGAATAAACGAGGGCGACAAAATAGGACTGATAGCAAAAAACGGCATGGGGAAGACTACCCTTCTCCGCTGTATAGCCGGTCTCGAGCCATATGACAGCGGCTCGGTCACAGCCCGCACAGGCCTTAGAATCGGGTATCTCGAACAGACACCTGCGCTGCAGCCCGAGCTTACCGTGCTCGAGACATGCGTGGCCGACAACAAGCCGCTTCTGGAGGCCATAAAGGCTTATGAAGCCGCAGTTGCATCGGAAGACATGGAGGCTCTCTCGAAGGCCACCGGAAAAATGGATGCCACACAGGCGTGGGACTACGAGGACCGCCTGAAGCAGATGCTTACACAACTCGGAATCACCGATCTCAATGAGACGGTGGGGCATCTGTCCGGCGGCCAGAGAAAGCGTGTGGCACTCGCAAAAGTAATTCTGGAGGAACCGCAGCTGATCATACTCGACGAGCCTACCAACCACCTCGACATCCCCTCCATAGAGTGGCTCGAGGGGTATCTGAAACGTGCCCGCGTGGCATTGCTCATGGTGACCCACGACCGCTATTTCCTCGACCGCGTATGCGACAGGATACTTGAGATCGACCTTACACAGATATTCGGATATTCAGGCAACTACGCATATTACTTGCAGAAACGGCAGGAACGCGTGGATGCGATGGGCGCCGAACTCGCCAAAGTAAAGAACACACTGCGCAAGGAACAGGAATGGATGAACCGTCAGCCTCAGGCACGCGCCGGAAAGGCAAAATACCGCATCGACGCATTCTATGACCTGAAAAAACGCGCGGCCGTTGACCTGCGGGAGCGCAATGTCGACCTCTCGGTAAAATCGTCATACATAGGCAACAAGATTTTTGAAGCGCGGAATATCAGCAAGAGTTTCAGCGACAAGGTGATACTCC
>CADFRV010000219.1 GCA_902836725.1 Muribaculaceae bacterium | reverse complement strand
TATCTCTCGGCCGGACTTGATCCCGAAAAAACCACCATTTTTATCCAGAGCCAGGTGCCGGAACTGTGCGAGCTAGCATTCTACTACATGAATCTCGTGACAGTGAGCCGTGTACAGCGCAACCCCACGGTAAAGACCGAGATAAAGATGCGCAACTTCGAGCAGTCAATCCCTGTAGGATTTTTCTGCTATCCCGTAAGCCAGGCGTCTGACATCACCGCCTTCAAGGCCACCACTGTACCCGCAGGCGAGGACCAGGCTCCGATGATAGAACTTACACGCGAGATCGTGAACCGCTTCAACAACACATACGGCCCCACCCTGGTGGAACCGGAGATACTTCTCCCGGAAAACGCCGTGTGCATGCGTCTGCCCGGCACCGACGGCAAAGCCAAGATGAGCAAGTCGCTCGGCAACTGCATATACCTTTCCGACACACCCAAAGATGTGAAAAAGAAAGTGAACAGCATGTACACCGACCCCGAGCACCTCACCATCGACTCTCCGGGACACCTCGAGGGGAACTGCCCGTTCATCTATCTCGACGCATTCAGCAACGACTCGCATTTTGCAAAATATCTCCCCGATTATCCCAACCTGCAGGCGCTCAAAGATCACTACACACACGGCGGACTGGGAGACGGCACCGTGAAGAAACTCCTCATCAACGTGCTTGAGGAGACCCTCGCCCCCATCAGGGAACGCCGCAAACAGTTCGAGCAGGATATCCCCGCCGTTTACGAGATACTCCGCAAAGGCTCCGAGGAAGCGCGTGCCGTGGCGGCACAGACACTCGCCGAAGTGCGTGCGGCCATGAAGATCAATTACTTCGACGATGAAGCCCTCATCGCCGAGCAGGCTAAGAAATACCGCTCAGGAAAATAAACCCTCTCCCCCCGTCATAATCATAATACAAATCCGGCGCTGTGCCATGGGAAGAATCCCGAGGCACAGCGCCGTTGATTTTTCACACGCGGCAGGGCGCGTGTTCCGTAAACCTTTCAGATGATGCGCGAACTCGGCTCAGGCCGCTGCGGAAGCTCAGGCTTCTCGCCGTCGCGGCGATGCGAGGCCGGCTTCATCTTCAGCTTTATCTCGTCGAATCCCTTGCCATAGACACCGTTCACCTGTGCCTGGGTGATAAACGCATCCTTGTCGATCGACTTTATGATGCGGAAAATAGTCACCGATTCTATCTTGCGGCACATCACCAGCAGCACCTTCACCTCCTTTTTGGAATACCACCCCATGCCGTTCAGCACCGTGCAGCCGCGCTGTGCCTCATTGTTGATCGCTGTGGCTATCTCCTCCCATTTCGGCGAGAAAATGGTAAACTGCACAGCCATACGGTTGGTGTTGATCATCATGTCGGCCATAAAGGGTATCACGAAAAGCGTTATCAGGCCATATACCAGAGGGGGCACCGCCGCCTGGAAATCGAAATCGGGAATAAAAATGAATTTCAGGAGCATAGAGGAGGAGATGATCGAGAGGTCGAAATACATCATGGCACGCCCTATCGACACATTGCTTTTCTTCGACGCCACAGCCGCCACGATATCAGTGCCACCGGTCGAGCCGTTGTGGATGAATACCAGACCGATACCCAGACCGCACAACACCGCGCCTATTATTATATCCATGAACGTCTGCCCTTCCACCGGAGGGAGCGTGAACATCGGCTGAAACACGGCAAACATAAGCGAGATCACCACAACGCCGAAAAGCGTCCTTATCACAAACGTGCGCCCCACAATCTTCCACGCCAGAGCCAGCATTATCACATTCACCGTAAAGATCGTCACCGAATAGGGCACATGAAATCCCCACAGACCGAATGTAACCATATCCACAACCTGGCTCAGACCCGCCATACCGCCGATCACCACCTTGTCGGGAGCCGTGGCGATAAACGCGCAGAATCCTAAGCCATAAAGGGCTATGCCGAATATGATCAGCATATAATCTTTGGCATAAAGCCAGAGTTTCGGACGTGGAATTGTCATATATCTTTATCTGTTTTTTGAGCGGTTATGCAATAACTATCCCCCAGGATTGCCACAGTCGCACACTTCGGGTGCCTGTACCATCCTGCCGAGGCTACCGCAAAGTTACATTATTTTCCTAAATTGAGGCCAACCGCTTCTTAATTTTTAATCCGCACATTTCACTTTTCACCCATCATCCCAATTTCCGGAAACTACCGTCCCCGCAACGGGCGCCATCTGGCACCAATTGCGGGGAGGGACTATAGTTTACGATATATCATCACCCGTCAGCGGACGGTGAACTTGCGCGCCATGCCCGCTGTGCGCAGGATGTACACTCCCGGAGCAAAATCTGTCAGCGGGAGGCTGAAATGCGTGTCTGACACATGCATGTTCCTAACCTGCACACCGGTCGGAGTATAAACCGCCAGATCGCCTATTTCACCGGTGCATATTATCTCTATGGCATTCTCGGTTATCTCTATGTTTGCCGTTTCCTGCTCGGCATCAATCTGGGAAGCAAGGTATCCGGGACGTGCATTCGGCAGATAATAGATCGTCTCGCCCGAGCCATCCACGATCTTATACAATTTTGGCTGCATGCAGTCTATACCGGTAGCCAGCGGCCACGGCCCTTCTATAAGAGTGCCAAAATAATGCTTACTTATGTTCCCCTCACAGTCAGGGTGCGTTATAATACCAAAACCCTCTACCAGCATTACGCTGCCGTCAGAATCACCATTTTTAGCGTTATATGACTTACCGAATGCTTCATACAGCGCCGGTTCATCGCCAAACGTACCCACTTCATTGGATACCCACCCATTTGACGGATCATTGAAATCATAAATGGTTCTTCCCAGATGCATTTCGTTATCTTCCGTTAAAATACCGAAAGTCACCTGTCTCTTGTCGCAGTCCTCGATCATAAACCGGTAGCCACCCCATTCATCAACGGCAAGATCGTTTTTGACGCCATCTTCATAATCGGCAAATATATAATATTTCCGGCCGTCAATCTCTCTGCACTCCTCTATCTTGAACATCCACTCGCTGTCGTCAGGCTTGACATCCCATGCATTTCTCGGGAACATCGTATAGTGCCACTCCTTCCCCACCTCAAGCATCGGAGTATAAGATGCATCCTCCTGAGCACTCAGAAAATTTGCAACGCATAAGGCAAAAAGCCCGAGAAGAGTAAATCTACGTGTGCAATATTTGGCGAAAATCAGTAAAATACGATAGAAGATAATAGCAATGATTATCAGCATATTACTAATTTTGGATTTGCCGTAAATTTCTCGATTTTCGCTCTATTTTCCCAAATCGTACAACTTTCGTACACCTCGGATTGTTAAGGAGTGTGTCGTACACTTTTTGTGTTTCAGAGGTTTGACATACCTTTGCCGACACGATAAAAATAAAGAATATGCCAAATCCCAAGACACTTGTAAAACAGAACCCGAGGCTATGCCAAAGAGTTCTCCAAGACGGCAGGGCAAGCCTCTTTTTAGAGTTCTATCTCGGTCGTCATGAAACCCCGGTACTTGACGCAGCCGGAAACCCCGTCGTATATACTGACGGGCCTTCGGCTGGAAGAGTAAAGTATAAGGTCACCCACGAGAGAAAGAAAGAGAACCTCAATCTCTATATATGGCTCAATCCACGCAATCCACAGGAGCGTAAGCAGAACAAGAATACCCTGCAACTCGCCGAGAAGATAAGGTTTGAGCGGGAGCAGGAGTTTTTGGAATACCGTGAGGGATACCGCTTGCAGAAAGACCGTGAACAAAACTTTCACGAGTTTTTCCGCAAACTATACCACGAGGAAGCAACCTATACCAAGTCCTCCAAACTCTCGTTCCGGCTTATCCATAACCGCTTCATCAAGTATCTGGAATCAATCCCCCGGTTGCAGAAATACGTCAAGTTCATGCGCTTTGAGTTTGTGACCAACGAGATTGCCTCCGGATTTGCCGAGTGGCTCAAAGGAATATGCGCCGGAGAGGGAGCGAGAAAGTCATTCTTCTATTTCAAAAAAGGCTGCACAATCGCAGTTGAGGAAGGAGTGATGAAGAAAAATCCCTGCAACGGCATTGTAATCCGCTGTGATGCAAATGTATTGACTAAGAGTATACTGGAAAACCCAAGCCTGAATGCCCCCTGCGGCCAGGTTGATTTGACCCCTGAAA
>CADFRV010000218.1 GCA_902836725.1 Muribaculaceae bacterium | reverse complement strand
GATTTCCAGACCGGAAATCACCCGATTTTATTTGTCGTCACTATCATGCGAACCGTAACTATAGTCTCAGGCTATTTTTTGCGGATCATCATCCCCCCTTTGACGAGATCGTCATGACCGATTATATAACCCGATGGCTTGCCGCCGACGGTGATGCGGTCAATGAAATCGGACTGTGACTCCGGATTCTCAACACCTATCACCAGAGTATCGTTGGTGTAATAACGCGGGTCAAGATGTATGGTCACCTTGTCGAACGCTGGAGTGGTCACCGTATATCGAGGCACTCCAGGCACATCGGGATAAAAGCCCATCATAGAGAATAAGGCCCACGCCGACATAGTGCCGGCATCGTCATTTCCCGGAATACCATCAGGCGCAGTGGTGAAATATTTCGCTAGCAGCTCCTTTACAAGTTTCTGCGTGCGCCACTCCTCCCCCTTTACCTGCGAGAAAAGATAGGGGTAGGCGATATCAGGCTCGTTTGCGGGATCGTAGTTGCCACGGTCAAACACACTCTGCAGGTGATCGGTGAATTTCTTTTTACCTCCCATCAGCTTCATCAGCCCCGGTATATCGTGAGGCACATAGAATGTATAGTTCCATGCATTTCCCTCGTGGAAACCAGGGGAAGGCTCGAAATTCTCACCCTGTTTCGGGTCAAACGGCGAAAGGAAAGAACCGTCGGGAAGAAGAGGCCGCAATGTACCGTAATCCTTGCTGTAATAATGCCGGTACCCTTTGGAGCGGTCACGAAGCACCTTGGCATCCTCCTTGTGGCCGAGGCTGTCGGCAAGGGCGGCAAGCGCATAGTCGGCGATATAATATTCCAGGGCGTGGCTCACGGAATTGTCAAATTCTTCACGAAGCGGCACATAACCGAGGCGCATATAGTCGTCGTTGTCTGGGCGCATCAGATTGCTGCTGCCCGGCGTGAACGCCCCCTTGCGCATGGCCTCATATGCCTCGTTTATATCAAAATTGCGCAAGCCTTTGCTCCATGTGTCTACAATGACCGGTATCGATGGATCACCCTCCATGGTCAGCGTCTCGCGGCCGAAAAGCTCCCATTTCGGAAGCCATCCGTGCTCGCGGTAGATACCGAGCATCGACTGTACCATTCCCTCCTGCCGGTCGGGATATACGAGCGTCATAAGCTGGTGAAGGTTGCGGTACGTGTCCCACAGCGAGAACACCGTATAGCGAGGATGCACGGCGGCACTGTCAGCGGCGGTAACCGCACCGGCATTGGCATAGATGTTGCCGATGGAGTCGCTCTCCATCACCGGATAGTCGCCGTTTACATCGTTCAACACCGACGGATGTATCAGCGTATGGTAAAGCGCCGTATAAAACACCTCTTTCTGCTGATCGGTACCACCCTCCACATCAATACGCCCGAGCAGGTCGTCCCATTCCGAGACAGCTTCACCGCGCACTTTGTCAAAGGCGGCATCATTTCCCGTAACAACCCCGTCCGCCACCATTTCGGTGCCTGCAAGTTCCGCCTGAAGGTTACGGCGCGCGTTTTCAATGCTTGTGAATGAAACTCCAACAGCCACCTGTATCTGCTCTCCCGGCTCTGTATCGAACCGCATCCACACACCGATATCGTCGCCAGACAGCTGACGCCCGTAGTTGGTATACAGCTTGTACTTGCCGTTGTCCTTGTCCCACTCGGCTTCCACACCCTTCATCGGCCTCTGCATTTTCCAGAAACCTGAAGAGGCAGGTGTGCGGTCCACCCTCATCACAAAATAGATGGGGAACACCGCCTGGGGAACGTAGCAGAAAGTGCCGAGAAGTTTCGATCCCTCGAATTCGCGGTCGTTCACCCTGCGCACTGTCGCTCCCGATTCATTGGTAAGCCCTTCACCGAGGTTCAGAAGGATATTTCCCTCTCCGCCGGTCGGAAAAGTGAAGCGTGTAAGCCCGGTGCGTGTGGTGGCTGTGGCCTCGGCAAAAATACCGGAATTGTCAAGCGTCACCCCGTAATATCCGGGAGACGCTTTTTCTCCATGATAAGGTGTGCCGTATTTATGGTAATCCACCTCCAGAGGACCCGTTGTGGCCGTAAGAAGCAGCGATCCCATTTCGGGACAGCCTACTCCTGAAAGATTCACATGCGAGAATCCTGTAAAAAACTTGTTGGTGACATCATATGGTGTCGACCACCAGCGGGAATCCTTGTCGTAGGTATTGGTATCGGATCCCATAACATTGAAAGGTGTAACAGACATGAGTCCGTTAGGACGCACCGCTCCCGGATTCGTTGTCCCGAAATTGGTAGTTCCCACAAACGGATTCACATATCCGGTATAGTTTCCGGGAGCTGTGCGGCCGAAAAGCGCAAACGCACACCCCACAGCAATACCGGCGGCAAGGATTTTTTTCATCTGGAGAAGGAGTTTCAGAGAGAATTCTCTTTTATGAATTTCAATATTTCAGAGATACGGCCGAAAGCCATCCCGACAACAGTGTCGGCGGCTCCGTAATACACAGCCACACGGTCGTCGCCGTCGGTGATCGCCGCACACGGGAATACCACGCACGGCACGTCGCCCGTAAGCTCATACTCGGTGGCAGGTGCGAGAAGGTAAGGTTTCGTGCGGTACAGTACCTTAGTCGGATCCTCCCGGTCAAGTATGGCGGCTCCCATGGAGTAGCGGTATCCGCGGCATGTGTTTATCACACCGTGATAGAACATCAGCCACCCGTCTTCGGTAAGGAACGGCACCGACCCGGCGCCGATCTTGGTGCACTGCCATGCGCTGTCGGTGAAAGGAGCCACTTTCATCAGGCAACGGTGCTCGCCCCAGTATTTCATGTCGGGACTGAAGGAAATGAATATGTCGCCGAACGGCGTATGGCCGTTGTCGCTCGGACGCGACATCATGGCAAAGCGTCCGTTGAAACGCTGTGGGAAGAGCACGCCGTTGCGGTTGAACGGCAGGAATGCGTTCTCGCACTGATAGAATGTCTTGAAGTCGAAAGTATAGCCTATGCCGATGGTAGGGCCGTTATATCCGTTGCACCATGTGATCCAGTAACGGTCCTCAATCCATGTGACACGCGGGTCATATTTGTATTCGCTGTCGATCATTTCGGTGTTGCCCGGCTCGAATTTTATAGGCTCGTCGGCAATGTCCCAGTTCATGCCGTCCTTGGAGAATCCCACATAAATGTTCATCTGCACGACCTTGTTGTCGCAACGGAACACTCCGGCATAGCCGTCGCCGAAAGGCACGACGGCACTGTTGAAAATACTGTTGGAGACTTTGGTCTGATAACGACCGATAACAGGATTCTTTGAATAACGCCACATCACATCGGTGCAGCCTTCAGGACGCTCTTCCCAGGGAAAATTTTTCATTTTTCAGTAGCTAATTATGGTTACGGGCATGGCGGCATAGGGATCAGATAGAGGTATGCCGCATATCCGGACGGTGAAATGTCGCCGTCAACACTATAACATCGTGTCGGAACGGTTTTCTTTCACACTTAAGGTTATCGTTTTATAATTTCGTCAGTATCAGGAGCCATTACGGCATCTGCCTCAGCGGCATCAAGCAGCTGCCCCTTGTCATCGTAGCGGAACGGCACGAACCATGTGACAATGAAAGCCGGTATCGTAGCCACAAGCACGAAAATAAAGAACAACGAATAGCCCATTGCATTGCTGAGCCAGCCACTGAGCATTCCGGGGATCATCACTCCCAGATTCATTATGCCTGACGCGAAAGCATAGTGGGCCATCTGGTGCTTTCCAGGCGCCACCTGCTGCATCATGAACAGGGTAAGACCTACGAACCCGAAACCGTAACCGAAATATTCGAAAACGATGCCGGATGCTATCAGCCACCCAGATTCAGGCTGGAAAAACGCCAGAAACGCATACACAGCAAACGGGATGTTGAAAATGCAGCAGAGTGAGAACAGAGTGCGGCGCAGACCACGTCCCGAGATGTAGTAGCCGGCCAGAAGGGAGCCGAGCACGAAAGCCGCGGCACCGAAAGTACCGTAATATACACCGATCTGCTGGTTGTCAAGCCCCAGACCGCCGGCATCACGGCCGGCCTTTAGAAAGAGGGGCACTATCTTTACCACAAACCCTTCCCCGAAACGGTAAAGGAGGATGAAAGCGATGTAATACCAGATATGTTTCTTGGTGAAAAACTCTTTAAG
>CADFRV010000217.1 GCA_902836725.1 Muribaculaceae bacterium | reverse complement strand
GCAAAATTAGAACGTATACAGGCAGGTTTCAATACGCTTTCGCGGACGGTTGTACAATTCGCGAATTTTGACACACCGCCTTGATTTTTTATGTCGCTGAAAAATTTTATTCTTTTTTGTCGCCCATAGCTATCTGGTATTCGTTCCAGAGTGCCTCTATTTCGGCATCGGGGCCGAGGGCATATTTTATGGCACCGTCAAATGACCAGGGCACCACCTCGAGGGTGGAACGGTTGAATTTGCGGAGGAAGTCGGGGTCTTTGGTCTCGCGGAGCCAGTTGAAGAAATAGCCGGCATGGCGGTAGCCCTGTGTGTAATGTCCTCCACGCGGACGGTCGGCGGGAGTGAAACCTCCGTTGGCCACACGCACGGCATCGGCCATCCCCTCGATGAAAGCCCATACAACAGGGTTGTCGCCATATCCGCCGATACCTTGCGGCTCGAGCTGAAAGGCATGGGTGAGTTCATGGAGCAATACGCCACGGGTCTCAAACAGCACCTTGGCGGTGTCGTTGTTGACGAACGAGTTCTCGATATGGCGTGTGCTGTAGAAAACGGCCACGTTGCCGTTGCCACCGCTTTTGGCCGAGATGCCGTCCACATCCTCCAGAGTGTAGTGAAGCCGCTTCACGGGCACAATGCTGTCTTTAGGCGAAAAATAGAGTGTGGAAAGCACATCATGCGCCTGATCGGTGATATACGCTTCCGGTTCGGGGATTATGCTGTGATATATCTTCGATCCCCTCGTTTCCGGTGATTTGTCGTGGAAAATGATTTTACCGATATTATAGTTGTCCCATTTGCTTTTGGCCGATGCGGTATCGGCGGCAAAGGTGGTGGCGGCGGAGAGAAAGATCAGCGGAATTACCCTCTTTAAGATATTGGCAGATCTCATAGTTGAAATATTGGTTAGTATTTTTATTTAAACGGGATGATCAGGAGAATATTTTGGAGGATGGGAATAATTTCTTATTTTTGCAAAAGAAATCTTACTATTCATCTAAAGACATGAGAAAACAGTTGTGTGCCGCATTGTGTGCGGCTGTCTGTGTGGGCGCGGGAGCGAAAGACCGTGTTACCCACAATCCCGATTTTACGAATACAGAGACCATACTCCATGCGTGGAGCTGGAATTTCCCTGCAATGGCGGAAAATATGAAAAAGATTGCCGATGCAGGGTTCACCATGATCCAGACCTCCCCGGTGCAGCAATGCTTCAACCCCGAGGGGGGATCGAAAAAACTTTTCGATGAGAACGGCAAGGAGGGATTCTGGTACTATTATTACCAGCCTACCGACTGGAAGATCGGCAACCAGATACTCGGCACTCGCGAGCAGATGAAGGAAATGATGGACTCCGCGGCGAGATATGGCATACGTGTGATTGTGGATGTGCTTCCTAATCACACTGCCTTTGATGTGGATGCCGTAAGCGACGATATGGTGCGTGCCGCAGGGGGGCGCCATAAACTTTACCATTCCCAGGGGCTCACACCCGTAAAGGATTATAACGACCGTATGGAGTGCACCCTGTGGGGATCAGGCGCGCTTCCCGATGTGAATACCGAGAATCCCGATTTTCAGAAATACTACATGCAGTTCGTTAACGAGTTGCTCGACATGGGTGTGCGAGGATTCCGGTATGACACCGCCAAGCACATAGGTGTGCATTCCGATCCGGTGGATACGGCATCCGGAGTGAAAGAGAATGATTTCTGGGATGTGGCCACAGGCCGCAAGAGTGTGAAGGGTGTTAAACTCGCTGTGCCGTATGACAGCCTTTTCGTATATGGCGAGGTGCTCCAGGACAGGAATGTGCCGGAGGCGGAATATGCCGATTATTTCGGTCAGACCGCATCGGGCTACGGGCATGTGCTCCGCGAGGCACTCGCAAAGGAGAGCGCCGAGGGGATAGACCTTGCCGACTGGCGCCATCAGTCGGCTCCCGAATACCTTACCACATGGGTGGAAAGCCACGACACATACTGCAATGCGCACGAGAGTGCAGGCCTGACCGATGAGCAGATCCGCACAGGATGGGTTTTCCTTACCGCACGTCAGAACGGTGTGCCTCTTTTCTTCAGCCGTCCGATGGGATCTACCCGTCAGAACTACTGGGGAGACAATGTGCTCGGAGCACGTGGCAACGACGAGTTTTTCCATCCCGAAGTCGTAGCAGTCAATAAATTCCGTACAGCCATGTCCGGAGAGAAAGAAGATCTGCAGAAAAGCCAGAACGGCCAGGTGCTTCTTGTGAACCGTGGCCGCAAAGGTGCCGCTGTGATTAACATCTCGCGGCAGGCCAATTTTGTGGATCTGCCGACAGCCCTTCCGGCAGGTACATACACAGATGAGGTCTATGGTAAGGAATTCCGCGTGAAAAACGGCCGTCTCACAGGCATAACCGCTCCTTACCGCAGTTACATACTGCGCGTGCGCTGACACGGACCGTCCGGGTAAGGAATATTCCGTCCCCTCTGTAAGTTCCGGCATTTTGCGAACTTACAGAGGGGACGGAATGTTTCTTCTACATCGGGGACATTGTGTATCGATTCATACAACAAGGGGATATATATACGTAAGTCATAAAATAATTTCGATGACTCACTTAGGCGTTTTAATAACATTTTGCTAACTTTGTCCATGTGCGGATGCGCCGGTCCGGCACCATGCGACACATTGATCTGAATATGAGTGACCATGATATCAAGGAGGACAATCTGTCCCCGAAACAGGATGGAGAAATGAAGGATGGGAAGAAACCCGCATTCTTCAACCGTATTGTGGACAGATGCATGGGATGGTACCGCTATATGACCGATGGAGTATGGAGCGATACCCGGCGGTCGTTCAAGGTGAATCTGGTCAAGACGCTGAATCTTTCCGTGAGATCGTTTTTCAATACCGATCTTCAGATGCGTGCGGGCTATCTCACCTACCAGACACTGCTCGCCATTGTGCCTGCACTGGCTCTTGTGTTTGCCATAGGCAGGGGATTCGGTTTTCAGAATATCCTTCAGTCGCAGCTGTTCAACAGTTTTCCGGCACAGAAAGAGGCTTTGTCGAAGGCGTTCACTTTCGTCGATTCCTATCTCGCCCAGTCGTCGGAAGGGATTTTTGTGGGCATAGGTATCGTAGTCCTGCTGTGGACCTTGATCTCCCTTATGGGGAATGTGGAGGACTGTTTCAATACTATCTGGGGTATCAAGCAGGGGCGCAGCATCTGGCGCAAACTTACCGATTACTCGGCTATAGCGCTTATACTGCCGGTATTGATGATATGCTCCAACGGCATATTGGTGGTAATGTCGAGCACTATAGAGACCATCCTTCCTTACGGGTTTATGTCTCCGTTTATAAAAACGCTGCTTGACTTTATATCGCTTGCTCTTGTGTGGCTGTTTTTCACAGGCACATATATGCTTATTCCCAATACCCGCGTAAAATTCAAGAATGCCTTCGTGGCGGGTGTGATGGCCGGCACGGCCTATTCGATCCTGCAATGGCTGTTCCTCACGGGACAGATCTATGTCACCCGCTACAATGCCATATACGGTTCGTTTGCTTTCCTCCCACTGTTGCTTGTATGGCTTCAGTTCGTATGGGTAATCACTCTTGCCGGAGGAGTGCTCTGTTTCTCGTCACAGAATATCTTTGAGTTCAGTTTTACAAACGAGATAAACCGCATATCGGCCAATTACAAATGGCGTCTGACACTGGCGGTGATGACCATAGCCGTTGACAGGTTCAACGACGAGAAGCCCCCTCTCACACCACACCAGATGGCTGTGGAATACGGGTTGCCCATAACGCTTGTCAATGATGCCGCGCATAAGCTGATCGAGGCCGGACTGTTGCAGCGTGTTGTGGTCACCCACAGCGAGGATGAGACCGGGCTGTCACCCGCCATAGATCCGTCGCTGATTACAGTGGGTACTGTACTGGAGCGGCTCGGGGCTGTCGGTTCAGCCAACTTTATCCCGCAGTTCAACGACCGTTTTCAGGAACTTGGCGACGCAGTGCTCGAACTGCGCAAGGAGTGCATTGCCGCCGGCTCAAAGATACTTCTGGCCAAATTGAAAATTATTCCCGCAACCAATCATAAACCATAATATTACAGATTGACATGAAAACTCAAATCGCTACAACCAAAGCTCCCGGAGCCATCGGTCCTTACAGCCAGGCAATCGACACC
>CADFRV010000216.1 GCA_902836725.1 Muribaculaceae bacterium | reverse complement strand
AATAAGGTTAAAAGCAGGCAAAAAGAGGCCAAATTCTTAAAGAAGAGGTTTTGTGAAGCCATTAAAGAAAAAGTTTAAATGACTTCATATCTTTGGTACGCTAATTTACGACTTTTATTGAAACGGTACAATTTTTTTATGTATCCACGCGATATTTTAACATCTGGCGGGCGAATAAACTAATTTTGGGAAGTTGCCGGTAATCCGGTGGAGCCGCCTTTTCCGGATCGGTGTGGTAAAATAATTGGGGTGTATCCGCGCGGATACACCCCAATGTGTCGTTATGGCTTGCAGGAAAGAGCCTTATGCTTCTCCCTGGGGCTGTACGTTGATGAAACGACGCCCTTCTTTGCCCTGGCTGAATACCACTGTACCGTCAACAAGTGCGTACAGAGTGTGGTCCTTGCCCATGCCTACGTTGAGGCCCGGGTGGTGCACTGTGCCGCGCTGACGTTTGATGATGTTGCCTGCTTTGGCGTACTGACCGCCAAAAATCTTCACTCCGAGTCGTTTGCTTTCAGACTCACGGCCGTTCTTAGAACTACCAACACCTTTCTTATGTGCCATTTCTATCTGAGGTTTTTGGGGTTATGCAATTACGTCTTTGATCACGATCTGCGAGAAATACTGGCGATGGCCGTTGAGACGACGGTAGTCGTTGCGGCGTTTCTTCTTGAAGACAATCACCTTGTCGCCTTTTACGAGGGGACGTTTTACCTCGCAAACTACTTTGGCTCCCTCTACGGTGGGTGCGCCTACCTTAACGGCACCGTCGGCGTCTACGAGCAGAACGCGGTCGAATACAACCTCTTCGCCCTCTTTTTTCTCGTCGCCGAGATAGTGTACATACAAGAACTTTCCGGCTTCTGCCTTGAACTGCTGTCCCTGGATTTCTACAATTGCGTACATCTTAAATGTATGATTTTTAAAAAGTTATGCCCGCAGGCGGGCGTCTCCGCCGCTTGTTCCGGAGCCTGCTTTAGCTAAAATGCCCACAAAGTTACTCATTTTCCGCAAATTAACAAAGAAAGAAATCGAGAAATTAAGAAAATAAGAAATTAAGAAAATTAAGAAATGGAGAAATTCAGAAAATGAGAGAGGGTGGGGGGATCAGCCGGCTCCGACGCGGATCTGCGGCATCGGGGCCGACAGGGAGGCGCCTTTCGTATTCAACGTCCGTTTGTAGACGGTCGCAAAGGACATAAAGGGTGTCCATGCCGTCGCCGCCCCATGCTATCGATACGGGCTGTGCATTGCCCGGTAAAGACATGATGGCCTCGCTGCGCCCGTTGTAATCGCAGATCTGGATGCCATATGCGGTTGCCAGATAGGTTCTTCCGTAGTTGTCGCAAACTGCCGATGCGGTCTCGGCTCCGTCTGACTGATCCGGCACATGTATATAAAAGAATTCCTGGCCGTGCAGCAGGTCTTTCCCCTCTTTGCTTACCTTATAGCTGAATCCGCGGCGGGTGTCATATCCGAATGCATAAAGCCAGTTGTTGTTGGCGCTGAGAGCCAGTGAACGCACGCTTTTCAATCCGTCGGCCTTTTTCGACAGCGTGTATCCGTCGGAAAGATACCAGATGGAGGTGTACGGATCGGCAGCATTCTCTTTCCCGGCGATATAATAGCCGCCGTCTCTCAAAGCCACGGCGCAGAAGGGGGATATCGCCGTCCGGATCTTTTTCCTGACATGACCCGCACTGTCGGCTATGACCAGACCTTTGCGGGGCTCGTATGCCAGGATCCCATTGTCTGTGCCTATGGCTAACGCTCTCATGCCGGTGAGGACCGGAGGGGTGGCCCGGTTGTCGCCAAGCGCCCTTGTGCCTTTTTCAGAAGATACGAGTATCTGCCCGAGATTGCCGGAAAGCAGCATGGAATTTTCTCCGATGCCGGATGCCACCTGTTCAAACCCCTGGCCATCAAGCAACACTTGCCTTAACATCGCATTCTGCGTGCCCCTTCCGGAAGATGGGGGATTGCCGGGGTATCCTTTCCAGAGAAACCGCATGGCCTCCGGAAACAGTTGGGTGGTGTTGTCGTCGCAGTGGTCTGCGTTCTCCGTGAAACGGTAGGCGAAGTCATAACCGGCGAATTCCATGGCGCGCACCATCGCCTGATTGGCGCTCCACCAGTCGCCGAATGAAGTCCACATGTCATGGGAGCCGCTTTGGAAATAGAACCTGATAGGTTTAGGCTCGAATTTATGCACCAGTGTGGAATTGGTGAAGGAGCCCCTCAGTCCGGTAAACGATCCGCAGGCGCTATACACGCGGCTGAACTCTCCGGTGGTCCAGGCGGCATTGAACGCGCAGGCGGCTCCCGAGCTGCACCCCGTGATCATGCGGTCGTTCCTGTCACGCGACAACATTATGTTTCTCCCGTCCGACGTCTTCAGGGATTCCGCAAAGGGGAGAAGTTCCTCCAGTACGAACTGTCCGAAACGTGGAGAGGGGGTGTCATATTCGTATGTCCTGTCGGCACGCGGGCTGTCCGGGTCAAAGTCGCCTGTTACGCGCCCGGGAGAAGCTGCCACCAGGATCATCACCGGTATCTCTTTGCTGTGTATAAGGTTCGATACCACGGTATCGGCCCTGAAACCCATCCCGTCCTGGAAGACGCATACACAGGCAGGTGTTTTTCCGTCATATTCCGCCGGCACATAGATGTCAACCTCCCTTGCAGTGCCTGGAAATAGCGCTGATCTGTCGAAATGGGCGTAGACATGCTCGCCATATTCCACGCCGGCTTTCCTCCTGCTGTCGTCTGTCAATACATACCTGTTCTGTGCCTGACACATAAGGCCGGCCAGGAGTAAAAGGAGTACTGATAATTTCCGTATCATAGCCCTCTGTTTTCCGATTGGCCTGTGGCGGGAGACTCGCGCACAATCCTGCCGTCGAAGCGGCGTTCCGAGTCAATGATCGCCGAGCGGTCTGTGTTGCCCGGCAGGGTGCGTGTCAGTGTGCGGCTCTCTGATGGCGCGGCGTTTTTGTGTGTGCTGCACCCGCTGCACCCGCCCGTTATCGCCACCGCGCACAGCAGGAATTGTAATATTGTTTTTCTTTTCATTTGTATGCTTTCAGGTTTTGTTCTCCGGTGTAAAAGTAAACATACTCTAAGTGTGGCAAAGATAAGAAATATGCTGCCAAATGCCAACCGTCGCCGTCGGCTCTACGTTATTTAATCATGGCCCGGCATATCCGGTTGCGAAAATTTATGTAACTTTGTGTGCATGCACGTTTTTCATGTGACAACAAATTTAAACATTACCATATGAACAAGAAACTGACCTATCTTGCACTGCCGGTGATGACGGCGGCTTTCCTGTCGGTGTGCTCATGCGGCGGGAGTAAAAAAGGTGCTGACTCTGCCGGTGAAAATAACGGTACAGAAGTTGGCGCCAGAGAGAATGTGGCTCCGTTCGTGACCGAGAATGTCGGATGGACAGACTCCATCACCGTGGGAGGTAACAAGGCAGTAGCGAAAATTTCCGGGGAATATCCTGTAAGAGACAACCGCGCCATTGTGGACAGCACACGTTTCTGGATCGCACAGCAGCTTGAGAAACTCCTCAATAACAGCGGAGGGGAAAGCACCCTGGGGCTGGCACCGACACAAGAGGACCTCGGCAACGGCAACCGCCTTGTTTCCAAAACTGTGGCCAGGTTGCTCGATGCCTCGCGCAACGATTTTAAGAGTTTTGTGAAAGACAGCATTTCTATGAACTATGAGTTTTCTGCCAATTTCAAGCCGATATTCATTTCAGACAGCCTCATCACATACTCTTATTCAAGTTATGTATATCTCGGAGGCGCTCATGGCGGATCTGTCGGTGCCGGACAGACTTTCGACCGCAGCAATGGGGTGAAACTCACATATGCCAACACCTTCCTGGCTGAAAAGCGTCCGGAGCTTGTGGCGCTCATCAAGAAAGGTCTGGTGGAATATTTCAAGGAGGGTCTGTCGCAGGACGGCGACACGGTGAATCTGCGCGACGCGTTGCTGATCAATCCCGACACTCTTCCACTTCCCGCTTTCGATCCCGAATTCACCAAAGATGGCGTGATCTTCACATATCAGCAGTATGAGATAGCTCCCTATGCGGCGGGCATGCCCTCGTGCATCATCAGCTACAAGGATCTCTCCCCGCTCTTCACATCTTTTGTGACCCCTCTGGTGCCCAAAGCCCAATAAAT
>CADFRV010000215.1 GCA_902836725.1 Muribaculaceae bacterium | reverse complement strand
GCTTACGGCTGGGGAATACTTGACCGCGAGGGGTTCATCTGCCTCTGGGTGATTATCTTCGTGATGCTTGGTCTCTACCTGCTTGGAAAGATCCGGTTCTCGCATGACGCCCCTCTTGACTATGTGTCGATACCCCGTTTCTTCATGTCGCTTGCATCGCTGTCGTTTGCGGTATATCTCATCCCCGGCCTGTGGGGCGCTCCTCTGAAAAGCGTTAGCGCGTTTGTGCCGCCGCTGTACACCCAGGATTTCAGCCTTTATACAGGCGGTGTCTTCGAGGAATTCGACGATTATGACGAGGGTATGCGTTATGCCGCCGAGAACCATCGTCCGGTGCTTATCGATTTTTCAGGACATGGATGCGTGAACTGCCGCAAAATGGAGGGCGCCGTGTTTGATACTCCCGTGGTAACCGGTATAATAAAGGAGAATTTCGTGCTGATCAAACTGATGGTGGACGAGAAGAAAGCGCTCCCGGAACCGATGACAGTGGAGGAGAACGGCCAAAAGCTGATTCTCGAGACGGTAGGTGACAAATGGAGCTATCTCCAGAGGGTTAAGTTCGCAGCCAACTCACAGCCGTATTATATAATTCTCGACAATGACGGCAAGGCTCTTGTGTCGCCTACATATTACGACGAGAATGTGACCGCTTTCGTGGAATGGCTGAACGCAGGTCTCAAAAAATACTCTGAACAGAATTAATCCGATAAAGGAATACATATATATTGGATATAATGGAAAGACATACGCGTCAGGAGAAACTTGAGGCGCTTGGAAAAGTGCTTGATGTGCTGGACACACTACGTGTGAAATGTCCGTGGGATGCGAAACAGACAAACGAGAGTCTGCGGCCGAACACCATCGAGGAGGTGTTCGAGCTGTGCGACGCCCTCATCCGCGAAGAGGATGCCGAAATAAAAAAAGAACTCGGAGACGTGCTGCTGCATGTGTTCTTTTACTCCAAGATAGGGGAAGAGAAGGGCGTGTTTGATGTGGCCGATGTATGCGATGCCCTTGCGACCAAACTGATTTACCGCCATCCCCATGTCTACGGAAATGTGCATGCCGATGACGCCCATCAGGTGGAGCAGAACTGGGAGATGATAAAGCTGAAGGAGAAGGATGGCAACCGGAGCATTCTCGCCGGTGTGCCCGCGGCTCTTCCGGCTCTGATAAAGGCTTTCAGAATTCAGGAGAAGGCTTCGAATGCCGGTTTCGACTGGGAAAATCCTGCCGATGTATGGGAAAAGGTGCGTGAGGAGATCTGTGAATTCTCTGTGGAGGCGGAAGGCTTCCCGGGGAAAGACGAAGTGTCGGCCGCACAGCATGCGCGCATGGAGGAAGAGATTGGTGATCTGATGTTCTCGCTTGTGAATGCCGCGCGCCTTTACGGCATAAGCCCCGAAAATGCTCTCGAGCGAGCCAACAAGAAGTTCATCTCCCGTTTCAACTATCTTGAGGGGAGAGCCAAGGAGCAGGGGAGGAAACTTAATGAAATGAGCCTCGATGAGATGGAGGCTTTGTGGCAGGAGAGCAAAAAAAGCGGTTGCCGGTCTTGACTTTATGCCATGGCGGCAGTCATACTGTAAAGTAGCCGACAGGATCGGTATGGAGCCAACCATTCGATAATATAATATGTATTAATTCTGTCGGCTGACCTGAATCCGGCCTTTTGCCTGTAAACAATAAACGACTAACCTATATGAAGACTTTAAGGAACCTGATACTGGCAGTGGCATCGCTTACCGCATGCACGGCTTTCGTTATACCGCAGACTGTCTCCGGACAGGTCAACCAGCTTGACGCGGATATCAACATCATACCCGACAAGGTGGCCAAGACCGACGACGGAATACGTGTGTCGGTATGCCTGATCGGTATCCCCCACACCTCGCAGCGCATAGACAGCGTGGATCTTAAAGTTGATAAAAAGATCTATCCGGCCACTGATATAGACGGAGTGGATTTCAAACGCTATTTCCAGTTTGAGGATGAGGGTGTGATAACCATTGAGGTGGATTTCCCCTTCAAGGGCACCCTGCCTAAGAATTCCACATTGCTGTTCCATACAGTGAAGGGGGATATAGTGTCGCCTGCCCGTCAGTAACCAGATCAGGAGAGGGATGATAGTTTGCGTAACCGAGAAACCGAGTGTGGCACGTGATATCGCCGCAGTGGTAGGCGCCACTGTGTCGCGCGACGGCTATATAGAAGGTAACGGCTATAAGGTGACCTGGACTTACGGCCATCTCTGCTGCCTGAAGGAGCCGGCGGATTATACGGAATGGTGGAAACGGTGGTCACTCGGCTCGTTGCCGATGGTACCTCCGCGTTTCGGGATAAAACTGATCCCCGAGGCGCGATACGAGCACCAGTTCAATGTCATAAAATCCTTGATCGCGGAGGCCGACGAGGTGATAAACTGCGGCGATGCCGGGCAGGAAGGTGAGCTGATACAGCGCTGGGTGATGCAGAAAGCTGATATACATTGTCCTGTGAAGCGGTTGTGGATCAATGACCTTACCGATGCTTCCATCCGCGAGGGGTTCGACCATCTGCTCCCTTCTGCCGAAAAGGATAACCTGTATCTGGCGGGACTTTCGCGTGCGGTGGGAGACTGGCTTCTGGGCATGAATGCCACAAGGCTTTATTCCCTCAAATATTCCGAACCGGGGAAAGTGCTTTCAATCGGGCGTGTGCAGACACCGACCCTTGCCATGCTCGTGCAGCGCCATAAGGAGATCGCCAATTTCAAGCCGGAGGATTTCTGGGAACTCAAGACCATATACCGTGATGCGGTGTTCAACGCCACGTCCGGGCGTTTCAATTCCGAGGCGTCGGCCAAGGAGGTGGCCGACAGGATAAGACAGGTGCCCCTTGTCATAACCGATGTGACCGAGAAGAAAGGGAAAGAGGCTCCCCCCAGACTGTTCGACCTGACCTCTCTGCAGGTAGAGTGCAACAAACGGTGGGGATGGTCGGCTGACGAGACACTTAAGCTCATACAGACCCTTTACGAGAAGAAGGTCACGACATATCCGCGTGTGGATACGACTTATCTCAACGATGCCATCTACGCCAAAGTGCCGGATATACTGCGTCGCATGACACCTTATGCCAACCTTACGGCACCGCTTCTCGCGCAGGGCAAGCTGCCGAAAAGCAAAAAGGTGTTTGACAACTCAAAAGTGACCGACCACCATGCCATCATACCCACAGGGCAGTCGCCATCGGTTCTCGCGGGAAACGAAAAGCTGATGTACCATCTGATAGCACAGAGATTCATCGCCAATTTCTACCCCGACTGCGAGTTCATGTCGACTACGGTAATGGCCGAGGCCGACGGCATAAAATTCAAGGCTCTCGGGAAAGTCATTGTAAAATCAGGCTGGCGTGATGTTTTCGGGAAAGAGAACAGACAGGAGGGGGACACATCGTCTGACGACCGCATCCTTCCTCCGTTTACCGTGGGAGAAAGCGGCCCGCACGAGCCGTCGGTAGTAAAGAAGACAACGCAGCCTCCGAAATATTATACCGACGCGACACTTCTGCGCGCCATGGAGACCGCCGGAAAGACGGTTGATGACGAAGAGTTGCGCGAGGCCATGAAGATGAACGGTATCGGACGTCCGTCGACACGTGCCGCTATCATCGAGACACTTGTAAAACGCCGGTATATATATCGTCAGCGCAAGAACATCATGGTGACCCAGGCGGGTATAGACCTGATAGACACTATCGACGAGGAACTTTTGAAAAGTGCCAAACTTACTGGAATCTGGGAGAATAAACTGCGTCAGATCGAGGATGGCTCCTACAGTGCGTCGGAATTCATCGACGAGCTTAAGTCGATGATAGAACAGATCGTGCACAATGTGCTGACCGACAACTCTATGAAGCGTATAGCGGTGGCGGATGAGGATGCCGGAAAAGGCAAAGGGGGCGCCAAGGGGAAAACCGGTAACGCCGATGGTGATCCGAAACCGGCCCGGAAACGTGCCCCTGCGATAAAATCGCTCGAGCAGATCGTGTGCCCCATATGCGGCGAAGGTCATATTCTGAAAGGGAGGATGGCTTACGGATGTTCACGATATGCCTCGGGATGCACGCTGAATCTTCCTTTCGTGGAATTTCCGAGCGATCTTACTCCTGCCAGACTTGCCGCTGCCATAAAGAAAAAATTCAAGTCCTGACAACGGCGATGCCGGCAGGGGACAGATATTAGAGAGAATAAGGTGGT
>CADFRV010000214.1 GCA_902836725.1 Muribaculaceae bacterium | reverse complement strand
CATGTCGGTGCCTCTGTTCTTTATCGTCTCGGCATTCCTGCTTGCACCTATGGCACCCGGCATGACAAGCGGCCAGTTCTACAAGAGGAGATTCACCCACATTCTTCCCCCCTTCTTCATCTTCATGGTGCTCTACAGCACTCTCCCGATGCTCTGGGGACAGATCGACAGCGCCACATCCATCAACGACCTCTCACGCATACTCCTCAACTTCCCCACTACGGCTGGGCACTTCTGGTTCATGTATCCCCTCATCAGCATCTATCTTTTCATCCCCATAGTATCGCCCTGGCTTGCCAAAGCATCGGCAAAGGAGGAGAGGTTCTTCATACTTCTGTTCCTCATCTCCACCTGCATGCCCTATATGAACCGCATGTGGGGTGAGGTATGGGGCGAATGCTTCTGGAACAGCTACCACCTGCTGTGGTACTTCTCCGGATATCTCGGATATCTCGTACTCGCGCATTACATCCGCGTACACCTCACATGGAGCCGCACCACCCGTCTGTGGAGCGGCACACTGATGCTGCTTGCCGGCGCCGCCGCCACCATTTACTCGTTCTATGTACAGGCTATTCCGGGCCAACTGCTCGAAACTCCCGTCATCGAAATAGGATGGGCATTCTGCACCATCAACTGCGTGGTTCTCACCCCCGGCGCCTTCCTTCTCTTCACCTGCATTACCCAGAAGAAAGCTCCCGCCATCGTCACCCGCGCATCACAGCTCAGCTATGGCATCTATCTGATGCACATCTTCTGGCTCGGTTTCTGGGTTTCGGTATTCAAGGTTGATTATCCGCTTCCCACTGTCGCAGCCATCCCGGCCATTGCAGTCACAACATTCGTCACATGCTATCTCACAGCACGTGTGATCTCCTTCCTCCCAGGAAGCAAGTGGATCATCGGAGCCTCTGCACGTCCCCTCCCCTCCCCGAAAGCCACAGCACCTGCCGTTTAAGCAAATCCTACCATAAAAAATCAGCCGACGCATCATATCCATAGATGGACGATGCATCGGCTGATTTTTATTATATACGGGTTGTACCTCAGTCTACCTTCTTGAGATCGTGCCCCATGCGGTGCTTTTTGGTCGACATATAGAACCGGTCGTAGTCGTTGGGCTCTATTTCTATGGGCACATTCTCCACCACTTCGAGGCCATATCCCTCCAGTCCCACACGTTTGATAGGATTGTTGGTCATCAGTTTCATTTTCTTTATACCGAGAGCGTGAAGTATCTGGGCACCCACGCCGTAATCGCGCTCGTCGGCCTTATGACCGAGGTGCAGATTTGCCTCCACGGTATCCATCCCCTCTTCCTGGAGCTTGTATGCGCGGATTTTGTCCATCAGACCTATGCCGCGCCCCTCCTGGCTGAGATAGATCACGGCACCGCGTCCCTCTTTCTCTACCATGCGCAACGCCTGATGGAGCTGCTCGCCGCAGTCGCATCGCATGGAACCGAATATATCGCCGGTCGCGCATGACGAGTGCACCCTCACGAGCACCGGATCGTCGGTGTGAAGATCGCCCTTGAAGATGGCCACATGCTCCAGGCCGTTGCTCTTCTGGCGGAACGGTATCAGGCGGAAATGTCCGTAGCATGTGGGGAGATCAACCTCCACACCCTGCTCCACCAGTGACTCTTTTTTCAGACGGTATGCGATCAGGTCGGCTATGCTCACCAGTTTCATGCCCCATTTGTCTGCCAGACGGCGGAGCTCTGGCAGGCGCGCCATGGAACCGTCATCCGACATTATCTCCATCAGCGCTGCAGCGGGATAAAGCCCGGCGAGACGTGCCAGATCTACCGCGGCCTCGGTATGGCCACTGCGCCGCAGCACACCCTGGTCCTGTGCATAGAGAGGATTGATATGCCCGGGGCGGCCGAAAGTCTCCGGTTTCGACTCCGGATCGGCAAGGGCGCGTATAGTAGCGCAACGGTCCTCCGCCGACACTCCCGTGGTACATCCCTCGAGTTTGTCGACCGTTATTGTGAACGGTGTGCCGAGCATGGAGGTATTGTCGGTGGTCTGCGGTTCCAGCGACAACTCCTTGCAACGGGTTATCGACAACGGAGCACACAGCACTCCACGGGCGTTTTTAAGCATGAAATTCACCTGCTCCGGAGTGATTTTCTCCGCAGCCACGATTATATCACCCTCATTCTCGCGGTCCTCGTCATCGACCACTATCACCATTTTGCCCTCGCGGAAATCGTCGATGGCACTTTCTATAGAATCGAGTTTCACTGTTATCGTTGATTTTTTAGTTTTGTCTATCAAGCAGTTTCTCCAGTTCCTGCGCGGTAGCCAGAGTGACATCCACAGTGCGTGTGGTAAGCTGGAAGGGGAATTTGTTAACCGTCGCTATCACACTTTTGTCGGTGGAGTTTGACAGATAGTCCACCGTGTCGTTCAGCACAAGCTGCGCACCCTCGCGCTGAGGGAATTTTCTGAAGAAATAATATATCTTTTTAAAGAAGGGCAGTTTGTCGTATGCGCGCCTGAACTCCTCGCATGCCTCGCACAGCGCTCCCAGAAGTTTCCGGGCTTCCCCGGCATTCACTTCCTGCATAACAAACTCCTTAACCTCAAGTTCACGCTTGAGCGATCCCGTGAGACGCCGCACCATATTCTTGTAGGCATCCATGTCGAACACGGCAGAATCCTTGACGGCCTTGTAAGTGAAAAATATGCCGAGAGGGAGCAAGATGGCTGAACTCAGCCACATGCCCTGCCAAACCTCCAGTTTTCCGTCGCGGGCCATCTTGTAGCCCGTGTTGTCTATTATATAATAGATAATGAACAGGATCACGGAGATCACAAGTGGTGCGCCGAGACCACCCTTGCGGATGATAGCGCCGAGCGGCGCGCCAATGAAGAAGAAGATGATACATGCTATGGAGAGAGTGAACTTCTTCTGCATCTCTATGTCGTGGCGGCGTATGGTCTTGCGGTCATCCTCCATCGCATAGCTTTTGAACTCATATTCCTGTTTTACGCGCTGTGTCTTCATCAGCGCCTCGGCAAGATAGGTTGGTGTCTTTTCAGGGCGCACGATATAGAACAGGGAGTCGATGTCCACCGGTTTGTCAAGCGCCACAGGCTGCGACGGCACATCTTTCATTTCGCCGTCAACCATACGCCTCTCCGTCGAGGGCACACGCACATAAGGCGTGGCCTTGAGAAGTGCGGCATATTCCGCTCCGATGGAGTCAACCCTTGCGGTCACGGAGTCGATAGTGGCTCTCAGCTCCTCTATGTTTTTGCCCACATACTGGTTGCGCATGCCGCTTTCATCCATACGGTTGAAATTGGCGTCGAAAGCCAGCAGTATCTCTTTCAGCTTGAATGACTCGCGCCTGTAAGGCTGGTTGCCGCTCGAAGGGGCGCCGTTGGTATTCTCTTTCAGGTTCTCGAACTGTTCGCCGTCGTAAAGCTGCAGGAACAGATGCTCCTTGTCGTCGGCCAGTTTCAGATGGCCCGAATCAGCCAGAATGATGCGGGAATTGTCAAAACCGCGCGACACGTCGTAGATCATCATGTCATACAGCGTGCCTGTCTCCCGGTCCTTATGCTCCACATAAAAATTATATCCTGCGATCTGGTCGTAGAACACCCCCTCGGGAATCTCCAGCTCGGGCGATTTCTGCCTTACGGAATAGATCAGAGTCCACATCTTCACCTGCGCCACAGGGAGCACATAATTCTGGAAAAAGAATGCGCCTATGGCAACAAGAGATATGAAGACTATAAGCGGACGCATCGCTTTCATCAGGGAGATGCCGGAAGCCTTTATGGCGGTAAGCTCGAACCTCTCCCCGAGGTTGCCGAAAGTCATCAGTGAGGCGAGAAGTATGGCGAGCGGCAACGCCATAGGCACCATGGTGAGCGCGGCATAAAAGAACAACTCGCCGATCACATGCACTTCAAGCCCCTTTCCTACAAGCTCGTCGATATACCTCCACAAAAACTGCATGAGCACGATAAAGAGGCAGATGAAGAATGTCATCAGAAACAGTGGCAGGAAACTCCTGAGCATAAATCTATAAAGCCTTTTCAGTAACATGCGGCCGATGCAGATTTTAAGAGGACATACACAGGCGCGGCAACGCGCGCCTTTCACTCTACAAAGTTACATCATTTTTCACGAACGGCAAAACTTGCCTTGCGGAGCGCGCAATAGCCGACGGCAAATACCGTCAAAAGTAAGTTAATCTACACGGCTCTTTCATTTAAGATTGTCTTGCACTTGGGGGAATATTGTTATTTTAT